>JAIXVG010000398.1 GCA_027483145.1 Planctomyces sp. | reverse complement strand
GGGGAAGGACCGTTGGCGTGGTTGCCAAACCAAACTTGAATCGGCCCAGACCTAACAAGCAGGCCTCGTGCATCGCCTCCAGCGACATTGCACCAGTCCACTGCGACTTCGTCGGCCACCGAATCATTTTCAGCTATGGGAGCCAGCGTAATGCCAATAGATTTGATGCGGCTGACCGATGCACTACTCACATCCGGCCAGTCGGCTCGAACAGTTGAACCCGGTCGCAATGAACTATCCCGGGCACTGGAAGTCTTCAAAAGCCGCCTCGTTCAATTCCTGAACGAACATCAGCGTTTCCAGGCCACCTATCGCACCTGGCAGCAAACCTGCGAAACCGAACTGGGAAACATGGAGTGGCAACTCCAACAGCTCACCGGCCAGGGATTGGAACCAGCAGTCGCACTCGCATCAAACGTCCGGCTCTACAACGGCCCCCAACCTCACGCAAGCTAACTCTCGCGGCCTTGTCTTTGGGTGATCAATGTCGCTACCCGCGAAGCTATCGACTTAGCAGTTTCTGAAACTCGGCCCATGGTTTGGTGTTAGCCACATCTGCCGCTGTAAGGCCCGCGCGCCGACCCTGATCAACACCATACTCGAGCACATCAAATCCATTGATGCTATGAGCGTCGGTGTTAATCACAATCGGAATCCCGTACCGCTTTGCCGCGGCCGCCTGAATATCATCCAGATCAAGTCGTGATGGATTCGCGTTAATCTCCATCATCACCCCATGCTCGGCCGCAGCTTGAAAGATTTCGTCATAGCCGATGTCAGCCGCGATTCGTCCACCGACAATTCGCCCCGAAGGATGGCCAATCGCGTCGACATGAGGATTGGTGATCGCGGCCAATAGCCGCTTCTGAATCTGCTCTCGCGGCTGCTTCAACCCGTAATGCAGCACTGCAAGCACCCAGTCCGCCTCAGCCAGCACCTCATCATCAAGGTCGAGTGTTGCATCCTCCAAAATGTCACACTCGATCCCCTTCAGTATTTGAATCCCCAGGTTCTGCGCTCGAACCTCTTCAATCTTTTTCCAATGGGCACGCAAACGATCTGCATCTAACCCATTCGCCATCGTCACTCGCTTCGAGTGGTCGGTAATGGCAATGTACTCGAGGCCTCGTCGCTTCGCGGCCAGCGCCATTTCCTCAATGCTGTTCACGCCGTCCGTCGCGGTGGTGTGCATATGCAGGTCCCCCCGAATATCTGCAACCGTCACCAGCTTCGGTAGCATCCCCTTTGCTGCAGCTTCCAGCTCTCCCCGATTCTCTCGCATTTCAGGTGGAATGTAGGCAAGCCCAAGCGCTTGATAAACCTCCTCCTCTGTCGCCCCCGCAACCCTGTCCTCCCCGCGAAACACCCCATACTCATTAACCTTCAGCCCCAGCTCGACCGCCCGCTTGCGTACCGCAACGTTATGCTCTTTCGAACCAGTGAAGTACTGCAGCGCAGCCCCAAACGATTCCTTGGGCACCACTCGCAAATCGAGCTCTAACCCACTTTTTAGCCGCACTCGCTGCTTCGTTTCTCCGCGCGCCAGCACGCTAGCCACCAAGGGGTGCGTAGCCAGACAATCCATCGCTCCATTCGAATCCTCGGCGATCGCCAGCACGTCCAGGTCGCCACATGTCTCTTTGCGCCGCCGACAACTCCCCGCCACCTCAGCCGCCAAAACCCCTGTCACCAACAACAGGTCAGCCGCGATGGTCTCAGCAGCATGCCGCGCGATCGAAATTAAGACTCGCTTGCCAGCTTCTTCAACTTGCAACAACCCCTCCAAAATCGATTGCTGCGTCTTTTTGCCAAATCCCTTCAATTGCGAGATCTGATCGTTCTCCCCCGCCGCCTTTAAGTCCTCCAGTGTTGTCACCCCCAGCTCTTTCCAGAGGGCTGCCACCTTCTTTGGCCCCAGGCCGGGAATCTTCAGCATCTTCACCACACCAGCCGGAACCTCCCCCTGCATCTCAGCAAGTGCCGGCAGTACTCCCAACTCCACCGTTGCCGCAATCTTTTCGGCCAGGTCCTTACCAATCCCCTCTAGCGAGGTCAGCTCGAAATCGGGCGACTTCAGCAAATCAGCCACCGACGACGCCAGCCCATCAATCGTCCTCGCCGCCGACCGATACGCCCTCACTCGAAACGGATTCGCTCCCGTGATCTCCAGCAAATCAGCCAGCAACTCAAACTGCTCTGCAATCTCAGAATTCTTCACGGTGTTCTCTTGAGGCAGTCTCTTTACAGCAAGTCTTCAATCCCAGCCAGCCAGCTGCATCAGCGGTCGGGTTCTTGGCTTCAACAGCCAGCAGGTCACACATCAAGCAATCGTGACCGACTTCCAAACACCAGCTCACCCGCCGCAACCTGCAATTGCCCCGAACTCCGCGGCCAGCAATTGCAGGTCGTCAAACAACTCACCACCAACTACTTCGTTTCAACAATCCAGATATTCCTAAATCGAACCGGGTCACCATGGTCCTGCAAATAAAGAGGACCTGGCTCTGGCCCTTCGCCCCCGACCCCACCCGGTGTCGAGCTGGGCAACTCAACATTACGATGAATCGGAAATCCATTGTGATCGACCGAAATCTACGCATTAGCCGTTTTCTTGCCATCCGCATCGTACTTGGCCGCAGTAAACGTTATGTCATACGTTTGCCACGAAAGTGGTGGATAGCACAGGTTCGCAGTAGGAGCCTTAATCGTGTAAATCCCGCCACATTCGTTGTTCTCTCCTGTGAGGCCAAACGAATCCAAAATCTGAACTTCGTACCGCCCCTGATTATAGCACCCGCTGTTACCCCGTCCCTGACCCGCAGCCTGCGGCATAAATGGCAGCATAAACTCCATGTGCAGCTTGTAGCTTCCAAACTTCTGCTTGGTCACCGCCCCTTGAGCCAGCAGTTTGTCTTCCGTCAGCTTCCCCACTTCAAACTGCTCGACCGAAGTTCCATCAAACAGAACGACCGCCCCTTCAGGGGGCTTAGCACCCATCGTCGAGCTTTCTCGCTTGATCTTCTTCAGTTGACCCAGCAATTGACCGGTCCCCTGCGTAATGGTTAGCACACCCCCGCGCAGCGTCGACGTAATCCCATCTCTCGAAAACTCGACTTGCCCGTTCGTCATGAACCCATCCGACTCATGCTTCGGCGTTCCCCCCCAGCCATCACCGGGCAAGCCCCCCACGTAGCCAACTGCGTGGTAAGCGTCCCCACCGCGAGCAATCACCTGCACCCCAACCCGCACCGGCACGTTATCGATCGTCAAATCACCCAGGTACTCACCCTGGATTTCTTCAGGCGTTTCCGCCAACTGGTCCGCAGCCCAAGCTGCTCCAGCAGATGCAAAACAAACACCAATCATCAAACTTGTCACCAGCCGCAAATCAATAACCCGAGCAAACATGCGAGTGCTTTCAATTAGAGGAGCTGAAGTGCCAGACTTTGGCACACGCCTCATTGTCCACCTCCGCCCCCATTTCATCAAGTTGAGCAGCAATTCAGGGCCTTCGCGTTTCTCAATCAGGGCAAGATCAACTTTGGGTGACGGGGCGCACCGCGCAGCGCAAGCCCCCGATGCTTACGATTTCTAGACCGTGGGCCTTTCTAGCAGCTTCCCCGCCATTCCCCTCTCGTTGACCCAACATCTCACTCCGCAACCAGTCTGCATGGCGACCAACCCTAAAAATTTCCTCAGCCCTAAAGCCCCACTGCTCAAGGTTGATTCTGAAATGTTTTTGTTTCTCCAGAATTTCCGTAACCTCATCCTGCCTCGGCTCAACTCTTGACGGCCCATTTCACTGGCCAAATCGATCGGCCATTCAACCGATTCGATCAAACATCATTGATCCCATCACCTCGTCCCTCTCCGAAACAGGGGTTGAGGCGACACACGCGACAAGCATTCTCGAATCAGTTCTTGAAAGAGCATCACATGCCCCGCCCGTTCGCATTGGTCCTGGCTTTTGCTACCTGCGCCCTCTACCCCGCAAACCTCTTCGCTGCCGACATCGTTTCGGTTCAGCCCCTCACCGAGTCGATCCTGATGGTCCACTTCGACGAGGGTCACATCGAATATCATCAGCGGGGCGAACCTCGCACCGCCGACAAAGTGGTCACTAACCCGCTCGACATCAAGCTCGCAACCAACCCCGCGAACTACTCCCTCTCCAGCTCCGACGACCCAGCCTACAAAACCAAAAAATCTCCCAAGGCCACCGGCCGAAAATCAAAAGGGACCGAGTTCGCCTGGTTCGTTGATAGCTGGGAAAATGGCCGAACCGTCAACAAACGTCCCGATCATGTCAAGGAACACTGGATCTATCTCGAACTCCCCTCACCACTCAAGCCGGGCAAGTCGTACGAGTTGAACGCCGCCAAAGCTTCCCCCAAATCCTCTCCAGTCAAATTCAAGTTTGACCTCGCCAAGTCACGCTCCGAAGCAGTGCACGTCAACACCCTTGGATATGTCCCCACCGCCCCTCAGAAGTTCGGCTATGTCTATCATTGGCTCGGCGATCGTGGCCCCCTCGACCTCAAACCATTCAATGGAACTCCCTTCCACCTGATCGATACCAAAACGGGCGAGCGCGCATTCACCGGCAAGCTCAACTTACGTAAACCCAAAGACAATCCCGAGACCTACCTGTCCACGGATTCGCCACCCCACGGCAATTATCTTCTCGCCGACGTCTACGAATGCGATTTCTCCACGTTCGATACCCCAGGCAACTACGTCCTATCCGTCGAACGCATTGGATGCTCGTGGCCCTTCGATGTCGAAAAAGATGCTTATCGTCCTGCCTTTAACGCCGTCACGCGCGCCCTCTATCACAATCGATCGGGTATCGAACTCAAACAACCATTCACGAAGTTCACTCGACCCGCTCCACACCACCCTAAACTCACCCCCGGCTTTCAGGATAAACTTCGCTATACCAAGGTCCGCAGCACCGAGTGGGGTAGCGAAGCAGGAGATTCCAAAGTCCTCTCAGCAAACTCACCCGGCCCCTTAACCGACTCTTGGGGCTGGTATCAAGACGCCGGCGATTGGGACAGTTACGAATCTCACCTCCGAGTTGCCAAAGAGCTACTGCTCGCTTACGAAATGGCCCCGCAAAACTTTACCGATGGAGAGCTCAATCTCCCCGAAAGCGGTAACGGCCTCCCCGACATCCTCGATGAAGCCGCCTGGCTTCCCCGGTTCTGTCATCGCTTGCGAGCCGAACTGCTCGCCAAAGGCTACGGCACCGGCGGAATCGGGCTGCGCGTCTCCGGCGATGCCTTCGGAACCGACGAGGGAACAAAGCCCGACGGCTCCAAGTTCGGTCGCGGCTCATGGGAAGACACCGATCGCGTCTGGATGGTCTCCGGCGAAGATCCCTGGTCAACCTTCACCTACGCCGGCGTTGCTGCCAACCTCGCCTATTGCCTGAAGATCGCCAACGTCTCAACCGACCCCGAACAAGTCGATTGGCAGAAAGAAGCCAGCGAGTCATTCGCCTGGGCACAACAAAACATTCGCCCCGGCGACGAGCAGCTCGAAGGGGGCCGACTGGCCCACACTCGCGCCTACGCAGCCGCCTCCCTCTACCGCCTCACCGGCGATGCGAAGTATCAGGATCAGTACGCCCAGGACACGAAGTCACTGGCCGATGATACCATCCTTGGCGACGACAACTGCTACGGCCCATTCGTCGTTGCCCTCAATAGCAAAGATCACCCGTTTGCCGCCGACGTCCACGCTAAATCAGTCAAAATGGTTTTCCGCACCGCCGATGAGAACCTTCTCTCATCGGCCAATCGCCGCGCGCTCCGCTGGGGCGGCTCGTTCTATATGCCCATGCTCGTTGGCCAGCAGACAACCCCTTGGATCATCGGCGGTATAGTCGCCACCACCATCGCCCCAACCCACGCCCCCGACAAAGCCACTACCTATCGCGGCGCACTCTACACCACCTGCGACTACTTCCTCGGCTGCAACGCTTTAAACCAAACCTGGATTACCGGCATCGGCCCAAGACATCCCACCGCCATCTTCCATATGGACGCCTGGTACAACGGCCACGGCACCTACCACCCCGGCCTCATCCCCTACAGCCCCTGGCGCAAAGAAAAGGACGAAGGCCAGGGCCCCTGGGACCAAGCCTGGGCACACTCAACCTTGCACCCCAAAATCGACTCGTGGCCCGGCAACGAACGCTGGTTCAACAACCGCTGCTCCCCCATGGCCAGCGAATTCACCGTCCACCAAAACCTCGGCCCCGCCGCCGCCGCCTACGGTTTCCTCTGCAGCCCCAGCAATCAATGAAAAAGGTGTCAGGAACCTTTTTCAGCCACTGGAACCCCAACTACCACCCCCTGCCCCCCGAGCCGACGATGCCAATCGTCGGGTTCTTCGAATTCAAACCTTCTCGAACTTCGAAATGTAGCGGGTGGCCCAACCAGTCGTGAGACTGGTTGGGTTGCGCAGCAACACGAATCAACACCATGCGGCGACTACGTCCATTGATGCGGATAGCATCTGAAACACCGCCGGGTGCCACTGCTGGCTCGCCCAGCAGTGCGTCTTCATTTGGTAAGCACCCACCCACAAAAAAGTTAAGCCGCGCTGGTTGGGCTTACACCAGCGCGGCTTAACAAAAACAAACCTGCCATCGTTGCGACGGTGGAGTCGCTTGCGAATCGGGCGCGATCGGGTCGTACTTAGCACGTACCACACTCAGCATTCGCCTTGCGGCTAGCGCTACTGGATCGAGACCCACGCTTAGGGTTTGGCAGCACCGGCGGAATCTGGATGCGCAGGTTTGTTGTCTCGGGTTGTCTCGTTGTCGCCCATTCAACATGGACCCAGCACTGCTCGCATATCGCGGCCTGCTATCGATCCCATTTGGGCTGTTGGCGTTCGCCACGCCCTATTCATCGGCCAGAATCCCAACCGTCTTGGAGGAATTCGCCGCAAATCAGTCCCAATCGCTAACTCGGCCACCTCTGGCAGCAAAACTTCCCGGCCCAACGCCCATCGAACGTTTGCCCAGACTGGACTGCCTCTCGCCTCGCATCCCTCTTCAGGCAAGCCTGGGACGTCAGTCCCAGGGTTCTGATTGTTGTCAGAGCTCTTTCGCCCCGCTCTCAACCATGACCCTTTTTGAACCGCATCATCCACCAGCCTGTCACTGCCACCACCGACAGAATCATTCCGTACTGCATCGGCTGCAAGTTGTTCCAGAAATACCAGAACGAACGGATGTAAAACCCGCAGTAAAACATCACGTTTTCGTAAAGGACCTGCATCGAAGTGGGCTTTAAACGGTGATGAATCGACTAGACTGCGACAACCAGGTTTTTGGGTGCCACTGCTGGCTTGTCCAGCAGTGCGAGCGACCTCAAACGATCACCCCCTTGGGTTTCGCGGTGACACAACACGAACGCGATCACTTCAAGCCTAGTTTCAAGAACGCATCACTGCAGCCGAATTTAGCCAATAACGCAGTATTTTTTCTTCGCTCGCTACTCAGCCAGCCCGAATTTTTCATCGGCTTGGAGCAAAGCTTGGGTGGCCCGGCCAGTCGCCAGACTGACAGGGCTGCGAAGCAGCAAGAGGCCGCACCATCCGCTTCCACACAAATCAAAGGGGGAGCAGGAAGTCTGCCCCTAAGGCCAGAATCGACAGAAGGTTGTGTCAGATTGCTCGGTTCAGGGGAACAATTCTCGCCAGCCGCAAACCTCCCGAGTCTGAAATCGCACGCAGCGACCAGCTTAAAAGCACGCAACCATCTGCCACAAATACGCTTACGGCGTTTTGGCCGGTTTTTGGCGGGCAAACTTCAGCCGTTCAGTCGCTTCTGCCGCAAACGAGGAATCGGGAAACTCCTTCAGCAGCCGCTCATAAGTCAGGACAGCTTGCCCCCATTCCCCTTGCTGCTCATCACATTTGGCCGACTGTAATAGCGCCGCCGCCTGCCACTTCGGGAACTCGTACGAGGCGTACACCTTCTGATAACCAAGGAATGCGCTCGGCCAATCCTCTTGCAACAAATAGGTTTCAGCAATCAGGAACTGACTTTTGGCTGCCGTCTCAGTCCGAAACGCAGACGGCGCAGCCAAGACCGTATCAAACGCCTTTCGTGCTTCCACAAACTGCGACTGCTGCTTGTACGCACGCCCCAGCACCTCAAACGCCTGGTACGCCAAATCCGGCGCGGGACTTACCTGGCCCAATTCATTCACCGTCTCGACCACCGCCGGATAATCTTTCATCCGTAAGCTCGCTTCAGCCAACAGCACCCAGACCCGCGCTCCCCACATCTCCTCACTCACAGCTCTAACGGTCAGCGTCTCCCTCAGCGTTTGCAATTCAGTGCGCGCAGCCGCCAGTTGTGTTGCTGGCAAGTTTGGATCAGCCAGCGCCCCTTCCACTTTGCATAACTTCGCAAATGGAACTGATTGGCTTTGCGGATACTTTTCTATAAATCGATTGGCGAGTGTCGCGACGTCGAGCCACCGCTGCTGATCGAATGCAATCGACAACAACTGGTAGAGCGATCGCTCGGTCACTTCCGCATCACTGGCAGCCGATTGCTCCAAGTCGCGGAACGCTCCCTCAGCCGCAGCGACATTTCCGCTCAACAGGTCACTCTCAGCCAGGCTCAACCGAGCGTTATCAGCCAAGTCGCTGTTGGGGTACTCCGCGACAAGTCGCTTAAACAACTCATCCGCTTTCTCGTACCGCTCTGCCTCATAGTTCAGTAGCGCCCATTCATCCAACAGCCGATCACCATTGCGCGGTTGTGGAAACACCTGCAAAATCGCCTGATACTGGGCATCCGCTTCGACCACTTTGGCTTGCTGACGAAGTGTTCTCGCCGCTTGCAGACCAGCCCGATAAGCAAACACCAGCGGCGGGGATTGCTCGTCCCCCGGCTTCGCAGGACTACTCGGACGCAGCTCTTGAAACGCTGCCTGATAACCAGCCGCAGCACCTGCAATGTCTCCCGACTGATACCGGCATTCTGCTCGATAGTATCGCCCCTCTGCTGCCAGCAGATGCTCTGGAAACCGCTGAACTAACTGGGTAAACCGCTCCTCTGCCTGGGGATACTTCTTTTGTTGAAACAGCGCCCACCCCAATCCCCGGATTCCAAACACCCCCTCTGGAATATCGGCTGGCAGGTCACTCAGTTTCGCATAGTAAGTCTCGGCATGCGTCCAGTCATTCGCCTTCTCAGCCCGCTCTGCCACCTTCAAAATTGTGGCTGAAGAAACCGGCGATCCACCATTCAAACTGGCGGTCACCAACTCAGCAAGCGGTTCCCATTTCCCCAGACTGGCCAGCGATAACGCCTGAACCGTCCGCGCACGTCCAACTGATCTCCCCTTGACTGCCAGCACCAAGTACTTTTCAGCCGAGCGATAGGCGTCGTCGTACTGCCCCAATGTCTCCTGGCATTCAGCCTGTACGACCAGCGCTTCGGCAAAGTCTTTCGCTAGCGCCGGGTCGGCCAGCTCGGCTTCAATCGGCCCAATAGTGGTGAGCGCTCCCTGTGGATCATTCTTGAGCTGGTGAGCCACGGCCGAGTAGTAGCGTCCCTGCAATCGCGAGCGCGGCAGCGTGCTCTCTGACAACACTTTCGTAAAGCTGGCAATCGCAGCATCCAACTTGGCCGTCTCGGGGGGAATTGGCGGTACCGAAGCCAGCCCAACCGTCGCTTCCCCCAGCGCTACCCGGCCCCGCAATAGCTCTTGATGCATTCTCAGCCCACTTTGCGGAAACCGCGTTGCAAAGTCGCCCAGCAGCTCGCGCGCCTTG
>JAIXVG010000105.1 GCA_027483145.1 Planctomyces sp. | reverse complement strand
GGGGCCGGTATCGCCTTCACCTTCCAACCCTTGGTTCGGCTGCGTTCGCGGCAGGTTACTTAGCCGAGCCAAAACTTGGCGCGGGTTTCGAGTTCGTCCAAGGCGGCATCAGCGGCAGTAAAGTCTGGGCGTGCGACTCGGTAAATGGTGACGGCGTTAACTGGGCCGATGAAGTCGTCAAACTAAATCGGAACGGCGATGAACTGGCAGTCGCCATCAGCGTCACGCATTCGACTCTTTCGGACGCCAATGCATTTGTGGAAGCGCAATTATCGGCGGTGGGAACGGTGCTCCACCTCAGCCTGCCCAACACGGGCCAGGATGCAATCAAGAATGGAGGCCACGCTATTCGGGCGGCGAACGAGGTCATGAAATTGATTAGCGAACGCCGCCATGCGCTTGGCCTCAGCGGCCAAATTCATTTGTTTTGGTCTGCCCCTAACGCGTTCGCCTTCATGCTTGGGCAGCTCGCCCGACCACTGGGATTGGTCACGCTCTATGAATTCAATTTCGAGGGCGCCGGCTATGGCCGGTACGCACCTTCGCTGTCGCTCTCCCCCACCGTCCGCCTCAACTAGCTAGAACCCCTAAAAGGAACAAAACATGGAACTGCCGAGCTATTTTACCGATTTTCTGGCGAAAATTCGGCCCACCGACAAGCAACGCGAAAAGATGAAAGAAGAACACCGGAAGCTGCGCGAATTGTTGATGGCCGACGACGACTTGGGGCCGTTGATCCTGTCGACCTTCATCCAGGGCAGCTACCGGCGCATGACGGCCAACAGGCCACAAGATTCCCAGCAGTGTGATGTCGATGTCATCGCTGCGACAAAAATGCACGAAGATGACTACTCGCCGCGCCAAGCCCTGGAGAAATTTCGGCCCTTTCTGAAGGAACACTATCCTGACAAGTATCAATTGCAGGGGCGGTCCTGGGGTATCGAAGTTGATGATGAAGTGACACTTGACTTGGTTCCGACTTCGGCCCCTTCCGAAGCCGAAAAGAACGCTATGGAATGGACCAAGGCGGCGGCGTGGGATTTCCCGGATGAACCCGATGCAGTGACTGCAAATGCATACGCGGGCCTGCTGTTGGAAAGCTCCGGATACTACATGGAGCGATTTGCCAAAGCGGCGGCGGACCCGACGTGGAAGACTGAACCGCTTCGAATCCCCGATCGCGAAGCAGGCGTGTGGGAGGATACCCATCCCCTGGAACAGATCCGCTGGACGTGGGCAAAGAGCAAAAACACGAACGGCCATTATGTAAACGTGGTGAAGGCCATCAAATGGTGGCGAAAGTTGAATGTTCCGAAGCCGAAGTACCCGAGGAGTTACCCGCTGGAACACATGATTGGCGACTGTTGCCCCGAAGGTATCACCCATGTGGGGACGGGCGTAACTCTGACCTTGGAGGCCATGGAATCTATCTACCGGCCGTGGGTGATTATGGGGAAAGTTCCACACTTGGCCGACCGCGGCGTGCCGGGGCACAATGTGCTCGCGCGGGTGACATTTGAAGACTTCGCTGCTTTTCTCGACGAAGTGAAGGTCGCCGCAGACACGGCAAGGAAGGCACTCGATGCCGACAACGTCAAAGAAAGCGCGAACCTTTGGCGAGAGCTTTTCGGCGACGAGTTTCCTGCTCCGCCCGATGATGGGGGCGAGAAGGAAAGCGATGATGTCGGCGGGGGCGGTGGTAAGGCAGCAGCCTTCGGAGGATTCACTCCCCGCACCGAAAAGACCAGCATCGGCGGGGGGCGATTCGCATAATGATCGCCGTGTTGAGACCGACACAACAGATTCGCGCCGCAAGGCGGCTCATCGAGTCACTCCCAGGGGTCGAACTTCTGACTGACCTCTCGTGGTTCGAAGTTGTCCAAGCCTGGGGCATGCTCTGTCGAATCTCAATCGACTCTATAAATTGTGAGCTTGTTCCGCCGGAAACGGAATGGTGGGTGACCCTGCAGCGAGGTTACCCATACGGCAAGATCGTGTTCTATCCGGCGAAAGTAAACGGGCTCACATCGACGTTTCCGCACCAGCAATACAATGGTCGGGAACATCCGTCAGCGCCGTGGAGAACGGGCGACATTTGTGTTCGATCCCCGGTTTTTACATTCGGCAAGCTGGCGCTCGACCCAGATCCCCTCGGGCATCCTAACCGCCTCGCCTGGTATTTTGGTCGCGCGATCGAGTGGTTGAAGACGGCCGCTGACGGCAATCTCCTTGCGAAAGGCGACCCGTTCGAATTGCCAGCATTCCCTCTTGGCACGAATTCGCAATACACGGTTGCCCATGGCGAATCGGCGGAGACTTATTGTCGATGGAAAACTGCCCAACATCGGTACGGAACCGCCGAAATCATCGCTGTTGGGCAGCCTGACAACCACTTAGTCGCCGTACGGCGGTTTTTTGATCATCGGGGGCAAGAACTTCTTACCTATGACTGGGGACGAGTGGTCGCGTCATCGAAGAAGCTTATGCAGCCAGCCGTTTGGCTCTACTGCCAGACCCTGCCGATCATTAAGCCTTACCACGCGATTGGCTCCTGGGAAGACCTGTTCAAATACTTAAGAACGGAAGGTTGCGAGGACTCTTTCAAAGGTGCTCTGGACCTCATCCGCGACGGAGAGACTCACCTCCTGCTGCTTGGCTTTCCAATTCCGGCGCGAATCGGCGATGAACCTCAGCAGCTTCACTGGCAACCGATTCGCTTGCCCGTAATCTCCCACGGTACGCAATTCGCGAACGGATTCCGGCCGAACGGCCTCGGGTACTGGATGCGGGACAAGGCAAAGTCATTTCCTTCCAAGGGCCAGCCAAATTGGCAAACATCCGAAAACTGGTCGAGGGAAGAGACATCAGTGCGCGGCCGAATCAACGAGGCCATTAGCGGCCGGTCGAGTCTAATCATCGGGGTCGGTGCCGTCGGCTCGGTCGTCTCGGAACTCTTGGTGCGATCAGGGGCCGGTCCGCTAGTAGTTTGCGATGGCGACGATGTTCATCATGGAAACCTCTGCCGGCACCTCCTCCGGCTTGACGATATCGGGCGGAACAAGGCCGATGCAGTCGCTATCCGGCTTTCCAGCGCCAACGCCCATGCCGACGTCCGGTCAATCGCAAACCATTTTCCGCCGAAAGACGAATCCGATGTGGCGATGATCGAGGGCTGCGACTTCGTCTTCGATTGCACGGGAGATGACGGCATTCTGCAAGAGCTTGCCAGGCACGAATGGGGACGAGAGAAATTCTTTTGCTCGATCTCGCTGAGCTACAAGGCCAAGAGAGTTTACGTTTTCACCGCCTGGAGCTTCACATTCCCCATCGCTGAGTTTCAGAGCCAGATGCCCCCTTGTTCCAAAAAGGATCTTGACGAGTTCTCAGGTGAAGAGTTGGTACAAGC
The DNA here is from genome assembly GCA_027483145.1 of Planctomyces sp. Lineage (GTDB taxonomy): Bacteria > Planctomycetota > Planctomycetia > Planctomycetales > Planctomycetaceae > JAIXVG01. The sequence continues at coordinate 918 of JAIXVG010000105.1, read as the reverse complement.
TGGCGTGGGCTGCTGGCATCCGGCGTTCCCGGCAAGGGTCGATGACATTTGGATGCTGGCTGCTGCGGCCGTCCGCCGCATGGAAGAGGCAGTTGTGGCGAAGGAAAATCAACCTCGGCTTGTCGTTTTCGAGCAGATTGACGATGGCGGTGTCTTTCAAGGTATAAAGAGGAGCTAATCTTGTCTGAGCAAGACAGTGCGATTGGCTTCTATTCAGGCGACGGACGATTCGGCCTGGAGTTGCCGCATGGCGTAGTTCAGGACATCCTCCGGATTTGTCAGGCGGCAGGTGGGATTGAAACTGGTGGAATTTTGCTCGGTCAGTACAACTCGGAGCATACTCGTGCCACAGTCCACAACGTCACTGGCCCGCCGCCTGACTCCCAGCATTTTTTCGCTCGATTCCTTCGCGGAGTGGCAGGGCTGCAAGAGTTGCTCGACCGATTGTGGAACAAGAAGGAAAAACGGTTCTATCTTGGGGAGTGGCATCACCATCCATTGCCTATACCCGCCCCAAGTCCAGACGATATCGTTCAAATGCAGGAAATTGCAAAGAGCGATCGATACGCCTGCCGAGAGCCGATACTTTTGATTCTCTCCGGATCGCCAACAATGGATTGGCAATTGACCGCAACCGTATGTACGCGAAATGGAGAGGTTTGTCCGTTGATCTCCTCCCGGCGGAGTTAATGCTGCAATTCTAATGGAGTGCCCTCATCCTGCAGCGACTCCCAGTCTTATGTCGATTGTCGACGCGTGCGGTGCCGACCCTTCCACCGGAATGAGGCGATTGAGTACCTGCACCACCCGTGCCCGTCTGACTCCGAGAAAGCAAGCGAGTGCTGTAGGTCTTCCGAACTTGCCGGTGTCGTGAAGGGACTGATAATATTGGGCGAGACGTAGGGAATCGCGAGCTGG
>JAIXVG010000155.1 GCA_027483145.1 Planctomyces sp. | reverse complement strand
GGGTCAACAAACAGTTCAAACCGGAAAGAGCGATTAAAGATACGGGACCGTAACCAACCATCTGCCGCTTCGAACTTAAGCTGATGTCCGCCATCAGTCCGGGTAAGGATTTCGAGTAACGGAGCAGCTCCGCGGCAATCGACGATCCAGTATTCAGAGATGCCAGCCAGTACCGTTCAGGCAGAATTTCACGATCTTTACGCAAAGAGCTTTCACTGACAATTTCGACCACCAGATCGGGCGAGCCAGAAAGCTGCAGAACCCTTCCACACCCAGGAAAGGTTTCTGCTTGGATCACCTTCCCCGACTTGAGCGTTTCCCAACTACAAAACATGAAGTCGGGTTCGTTCGAAACGTTGGCAGCTTCGTTAACAAGCAGCGTGCCGTCGATAAACGGCTTCCCGAGATTTTCTCGATTGATTAACGAACCAAGTACGATAGACAACTCGGTTTTGGGATCGATATAGGAGCGGATTTCTTCAGAACTCAAATCTAAATCGATCTCGCCATCGAGAAAAGAAACTCGCCATCGCTCGGGAAAATACTCCGACAGCGCCCACCGATGAAAACCTTCGAGCGTGTGTGCATCTGCCGGAACGCGAATCGACTTATCGAAAATCGCTAATGCGGCGGACATCAAAACACCTCTCCTAAATCGCCTTCAGCGAACCAAATACTCAGCCACCCCTTTTTGCTTTCCGGCCATACTAACATGCCCCAAACCCCCTCGTCCCGCCGGATTCGTCGAAAACAGCCGAAACCTTCCGGGCGAAGCCAGAAACACCAGCTACTTTGAAACTCCCCTTCAATTTCCTATTATTCCAAAGAGATATCGACAGCCGGAAACTCAATACTGGCCCCGCTTTTGCTGCCAGAGGAGCATAGACATGATTCAATCCCTAGCGCATAACGCTTATGAGCTTCCCCCTTTAGGTCAAAATCCCAGCACTTCCGCCCAAGGGACATCCCCCGGCAGCTTTGCTAACCCACCCGCCATCGCCAGCGGCAAAGCGGGTGCCATGACCTATTCTTCGCCCGACACCCCCGGCATGCCCAGACCCTCCGACAAAACCGCCTGGGATTTCATGCCCCCTGATTGGTCACGTCTCCCCGGCTTCGAATCCAACTACGAAAACGCCGCAGCCTGGGCACCGCCAGTCGGCTTCACTCCTTCAACCCAACTCGAATATGCCCGTCTGGGAATCGTCACCCCCCAAATGGAGCGGGTGGCCCAGCGCGAAACCCATCTCACCGCCGAACAAGTCCGCGACGAAGTTGCAGCAGGTCGTTTGGTGATCCCTGCCAACAAGGTCCACCTGCAACACAACCTCGACCCGATGGCCATCGGCCGGGCCACCAAAACCAAAGTGAACGCCAATATGGGGGCCTCCCCCGTCTCCTCCAGCACCGACGAAGAAGTCGACAAGCTCAAATGGGCCGAACGCTGGGGAGCCGATACCGTCATGGACCTCTCCACCGGCGGAGACCTGAACGCCTGCCGCAACGCAATTGTGCAAAACAGCACGGTCCCTATCGGCACAGTTCCCATTTACAGCATGATCATCGGCCGAAAAATCGAGCAGCTCACCCCCGAGCTGATCTTCGAATCACTCAAAGAGCAAGCCGCTCAAGGGGTCGACTACTTCACCATTCACGCCGGTGTCCTAAGGCAGCACCTCCCCCTCATTAAGCAGCGTCTCATCGGTATCGTCAGCCGCGGCGGTTCGCTCCTTGCCCAGTGGATGATCAGGCGCGGCGGCGAAAATCCAATGTACGAACATTGGGAAACCATTTGTGACATCATGCGCGAATACGACGTCACCTTCTCGATTGGTGATGGTCTGCGCCCTGGCGGCCTCGCTGACGCGACCGACGACGCCCAATTGGGTGAACTGGTCGCCTTGGGTGAACTCACCGAACGCGCTTGGCGAAAAGGGGTCCAAGTCATGGTCGAAGGACCAGGCCACGTCCCATTCGACCAGATCGAGTTCAATATGAAGCTGCAGCGCAAGCTGTGCCATGGTGCCCCGTTTTATGTCCTCGGACCTCTCGTCACCGACATGTTTCCCGGCTATGACCATATCACTAGTTGTATCGGTGCCACGGCAGCCGCCTACCATGGCGCCAGCATGCTCTGCTATGTCACTCCGAAGGAACACCTGGGCCTTCCTAAAAAGGACGACGTCAAGCAGGGATGCGTTGCATACAAGATCGCTGCCCACGCTGCAGATATTGCTCTCGGTATCCCCGGCAGTCGCGATCGGGATGATGAACTAACCAAAGCCCGTGCCGCCCTCAACTGGGAGAAGCACTTCGAGCTCTCCTTCGACCCCGACCTCGCCCGCGCTTTCCACGATGAGGACCTTGATGTCGACACCGACTTCTGCGCCATGTGCGGCCACGACTGGTGCAGCGTCCGCATCTCCAAAGAAATCGTCGAGTTCTCCTCGGGCAAAGATGACAAGTACCAGTGGAATCGGGCCAAGGTCACGGCCGCTCTCAATCCCGAACAACAGGAAATCCTCGAAAAACGGGGCGTTCTAAGTCCCACCGAAATTCACCGCCTCGCCAGCAAAACCAAAAAAGTGATGGGAGCCGAAGCCGACAAAGGGACCTGCCACAGCGACTTCGTCGACGCCGACAAAGCCAAAGACCTGCAGGACAATCGCCTGAAGGTATTGCAGTAGTCTCGTTGCGTTCACTCCGTTCAGGACCTTGGCAAGTCACCCCTCCTATGGATTTCGCAATCCCTTCGGCTGACGATTCGCTCATTGCGCGGCGGTCCGTATTGGCCAACTTGCAAACCATCGTCGTCAAGGTTGGCACGAACGTCCTGTCAACCACCGACGATCGCCTCGATCCGGCCCGCATTCAGGCATTGGCTGAACAGTTGGCAGAAATCGGAGCGAAAGGGATCAAGCCCATCCTGGTTTCCAGCGGGGCCATCGGGGCAGGTATGGCCCTCCTGGGCCTCAAAACTCGCCCCAAAGACTTGCCTCACCTGCAAGCCGCAGCAGCCGTCGGGCAAGCCCAACTGATGCACACTTACGACGAAGCATTTCGTCCCCACGGCTATCACGCTGCCCAACTCCTCCTCACCGCCAACGACTTCAAGAACCGGGCACGATACCTCAACATGCGTAACACGCTGTTGACCCTCGCCGAGTATCAGACCATCCCGGTCGTCAATGAAAACGACACCGTCAGCGTCGATGAGATCAAGTTGGGCGACAACGATCGTCTGGCCGCGATGGTCGCAGGCCTCCTGCAGGCCGACCTGCTGATCATCCTGTCTGTCGTTGATGGCCTCTTAACCGGTGACCCAACTCTGGCAACCAGCCAGCGCATTCCATTTGTCACCAAATTTGATGACGACCTCTTGTCATTGGTCGGTGCCACCAAATCATCCCGCGGCACTGGTGGCATGAAGTCGAAGCTCGAAGCAGTCCGCACTGCCGTCTCCGCCGGCACGAATGTCATTATTGGGCACGGCCAGCATCCCAATATCCTGCGCCGAATCCTGAGTGGCGAAGATGTCGGCACCCTCTTTCAGGCCGAATCCTCCCCCGTTTCTGCCTGGAAACGCTGGATCGGATATACACTCGCCCCCAAAGGCAAGCTCTTCCTCGACGATGGGGCCGTCCGGGCCGTCACTCAGCAGGGAAAATCACTGCTGGCGATTGGCGTCTCGCGCGTGCAGGGAGAGTTCGCCAAGGGCGAAGTCGTTTCGCTATTGAATTCCGCCGGCGAAGAAATCGCCCGCGGCCTCACCAACTACGACTCGCAAGCAGCCACTCTAGTTGCTGGCAAACGAACCGAAGAGATGCTCAAGACTCTGGGCACCGTCCCCTACGACGAAGTCATTCACCGCGACAACCTGGCCCTGACCAGCCCCCTCGTCTGAACCAACCTCTTGATCGCTCGCAGCATTCTCCAAACCCGATTGCAGTGAAGCGTAGTCTTTAGAGGCTCTGAATCGAGTGAAGCCAAATATTGGTGCGCCACTGGCTTTGCCAGTGCGATTTTGACGGAGTGCCCATAAAAGGATGCGGCGGCAGACCCGATGGTACCCATCCCGAATTCTTTCGTCGAACGTTGCACAAGGCGCAACACTGAACGGCCATGTGGTCGACCGAATTTCCTCTGCACGCTTGCTTTCACGCCAACCATATCACGTGTTGACGATGCAGACAGACTCCATAATCTGTCTCGTCACATCGGGCTCGGTTTGCCTCTGATGTTCAAACTCAAGCACACGATTCACGAGCGCAATCTCATGCGCATTCTCGTATTCATCTCGCTCAATAAGGTTATTGGTCCATAGCCAGAGCGCCACCTCCGACCAATACCAGAGAGCTGCGCTATTCGACATGTGATACGCAGGCGGAGGAAACCCGCCGGGGCCACGAACACCCGTCATATACTGGTGGACAAGCTGACGACTACGCGACATTTTCCTTGAGATATCAGACTGCGTGACCAGTCCACACTCGTCAACACGCAACACCCTTAACCCACACCGGGTTCCATTCACCGCACGAATGGCCGAGAGGACCGCCTCTCGTAACGAATTGGCCGTTCGAGAAAAAACCAGAGATAATCGTCCAAATCGAAAGCTGATGGTCGCATCATCGCAACCGGCTGCAAATAGAACATCTTCCACGCCGCTCGACAGACGTTCTGCTCCATCAACGATCAGCGTAAACTCAAACGAGCGAACTAGCGAAGATGTCTCAACCATCCCTTGTCACTCCTGCCAATCGTTCGGTCATTTTTCTGCAGCACCGTGCAACCCTATTCCGGTTGCAAGCGTGCGTTTTCTCAAAACGAACAAGCGAAACCCTCCCCCACGAGGCGAGCCTATCCATCCGCAAACTCGTCACCGTCGGTATCAAGACAATGCGGGCAAGCATCGACTTCCCGACGGATATGTCTCGCATGGTTTTGGGCAACGCGGGGCGTTGACCAAACCGAAATAATGCATCCGTAACGATCTGCAAACGGGCAAAACAAACGCCCCCACGCATGCCCACCCGAAATCTCAACTCGCCAACCAAGCGATTCTGCATATGCAACCGCTTGCTCGATATGCTTATCCGGGTGTCGCGGGCGGCTCATCCAAAACTCGCAATTTGAACCACGAGTAGACTACAACCTCTGCTTGACACCTGTCAAGCAGAGGTTGTACATCGGCTGAGAACATAGCGTTGAATCAGGCGTGAAAACGGTTTTCGCAGTTTCCCGACTGCTCATTACCAAACCCGTCACCCCTACACCGCGTCCAGTGCATTCTTCAGGTCAACCAGAATATCCTCAATCGCCTCGGTCCCGATCGATAGCCGAATGAAGTCTGGCGAAACGCCGGTTGAACGCTGTTCTTCAGGGGTCAACTGCTGATGGGTCGTACTCGATGGATGAATAATCAGCGACTTACTGTCCCCCACGTTTGCCAAGTGCGAGAACAGCTTAACGTTGTTAATCAGCTTCACTCCATTTGCCTTCTGAGCAGCGTCAGTTTCCCCCTTGATCCCAAAGCCCATAATCGCCCCGCAGCCATCGGGCAGGTACTTCTTGCCCAACTGATACGAAGGATGGCTTTCCAGTCCCGTGTAGTTCACCCAAGAGACCTTAGGGTGGCTCTCCAGGAACTTGGCCACTGCCAATGCATTCGAGCTATGCCGCTCCATCCGCAAATGGAGCGTTTCTAGTCCTTGCAGGAACATAAACGCATTAAAGGGACTCATCGCCGCCCCAATATCTCTTAGCCCTTGTGTCCGCGCCTTCAGAATATAGGCCAACTTCATCGGACCGAACGTCTCGAAGAACTTCATCCCGTGATAACTCGGGTCGGGATTGCACAATTCCGGAAACCGGCCATTGTCCCAAGGGAAATCTCCCTTTTCGATAATGATCCCCCCAATCGATGTCCCATGTCCTCCGATAAACTTCGTACACGACTCAACAATAATGTCTGCCCCATGCTCAAACGGTCGACACAGCGCCGGCGAGGCCAGCGTGTTATCAACAATCACTGGAATCCCTTCTGCATGGGCAATCTTGGCAATTGCTTCAAAGTCGGGAACATCAACCCGCGGATTACCAATCGTTTCGAGGTAAATGCAGCGGGTATTCTTATCGATCTGCTTCTTGAAGCTTTCCGGATCAGCATTGTTCGCAAACCGGCACTCAATACCCATCTTGGGAAACGTATAGTGGAACAGGTTATAGGTCCCACCATACAAGCTGCTGGCCGAGATAATGCTGTGGCCTGCCTGCGCGATATTCAAAATGGCCAGCGTCTCTGCTGCTTGACCCGACGCCGTCGCCAGCCCCCCTGATCCCCCTTCCAGTGCAGCCAATCGCTTTTCTAAAACATCACAGGTCGGGTTCATCAACCGGCTGTAAATGTTCCCAAACTCCTGCAACCCAAACAGCCGCGCCGCATGGTCGGTGTCGTTAAACACGTACGATGTCGTCTGATAAATCGGGACCGCACGCGAGTTGGTCGCCGAATCAGGAGCTTGACCAGCATGCAGACACTTCGTGGCAAATTGCATGGAACTTCTTCTTCAAAATGGAAACTGGATATGCTTCAACCAGGAAACAATCTGGTGGCTTCTGCGATAACTGGTCTTCAGAATCAAGATTGACCGTCGGCCGAATCGACAAATCTCAGCCGCTGGCCGGTCAGATAGATTGTCAAGATGGTAAATACTCCCCCAAGCCAGCACAATCTAACCGCCTCTTCCAGCCAAAACGTGGTAGTTTCAGCTCGAATTCCCTAGTTCGATCCGCTCAGCGAACCCTTAGAGCACCTCTCTTAGCGCACCATTTTCACTCTCACTTGAACACGTGCAAATCTTCGATTCCACCATGTCCACCGATCAAGCCATTCCCGCCAACCCGCCACTCCAAACCCCAGCCGAGGGCAAACACCGCAACGCTCACTGGCGGGTTATCCAATTCATCCTGCAAAACCTCTTTGGTTTCTGGCTTGGCTACCGTGCCGTCAATCACGAAGCTCTCGAACAACTAGCCGGTGGCCTCGTTCTAGCTAACCACCAAAGCTACCTCGACCCACTCCTCGTCGGCTTGCCCCTTAAGCGGCCGGTTAGCTACCTCGCCCGCGACAGCCTATTTCGAATCCCAATCATCGGTTACATCCTGCGCAACACCTATGTCCTCCCGATCAATCGCGAAGCCGCCGGAACTGCCAGCCTCCGCGAAATGCTCAACCGCATGGACAAGGGCTATCTCGTCGGCATCTTCCCCGAAGGAACCCGTACGCTCGATGGTCAAATTGGCGAACTCAAGCCCGGGTTCATCGCCCTCTTGCGTCGCTCGAAGCAGCCCATCATCCCCGTTGGCATCGCCGGAGCATTCGCCGCTTATCCCAAAGGAGCGTGGTGGATCAGGCCCGCCCGCGTTCGCGTCGTTTATGGTCAACCCATCTATCCCGACGAACTCGCCCAGTTCGGTAAACGAGACGACGACAAGCTCTTAGCCTTCATCCGCACCCGCTTAGTCACCCTTCACGCCCAAGCCGAAGCCTGGCGCCAAGGCAAGCAAAACTACGGCTGATTCACCAACGCTGCTACGAGATGAAAAGCACCTCCATCATTTAATCGTCACAACACCCAGCCTGTACTTGGCAGGTGGTTGGCCAGCCGTCACGACGATCGCGGTCTTGCTCGGAAAACTTCCAGCTTCATTATCAGACAGCTTCACGGTAAATCGCCTTCGTCCAGATACTTGCTCGATCTCACTAACGACAATCCGCTGATCCTCCGGCACAATTTTTCCGCTCAGGTCACCAAGATCATCCTGGCTGATGATGCAGAATTGAGATTGGAATCCGTTCTGCTGACGGAGCGTGATAACCGGTGGAATAATTTCGACCAACGCACTTCGGACCAAATCAACAGTAAACAAGTTTTGAAAATCTGTTGGAGGGGACTTCAAACGCAACAAGACTTGTACAGGCCGAAGCGATACTTCCAGCGGCAAAAGAAAATCTATCACCAACTCATATTCACGTGCCACAGTGCCGGAAATGTCTACACGCTCTTCTTTGAGAAGTCGGACAGATCGTTCAACGTAGTCTGGCGACTCCATCACTCCGTCGAACCAAGGTGCGGACTCGCTACTCTCGACGGCTGTTAGTTTAAGCAACTGGGAAACCACTGTTGAGTGGCGGTCGAATCGAACTTCAAGTCCACGGGGCAAAGTCCCCATGTGCGGCGGAGGAAGTTCAGGACCACGAATGTAGATATCACCTGCGACTTCAAGTTTTGATGGCTGAGATACGTAAACTCTAAGGATCTGTCTGCTTAAACCATATGGCGATGTTTTCACAGTCACTTCCAAACCGACTCTGGACCGGGCAGCGACTGTCAGCGGCAAAGGCGTCGAAGCCAACAAGCATCCGCAAGACGTTTCAATCCTTTCGATAACAACTGCCCTCGAACTTGAATTTCGCAAAAAACAAGTATGATTAAATGGAGAGTTACGCGATGGCAAATTTATATCAGTTTCTTCGAACGAAAGGTCAGAAGCTGATAACAAGACGACTGTGCTGTCTCGTTGACTGCAGCCAAGAAGCAAAAGCATCGGTACCAGAATCGATGCATTGAGATTAAAGTTCAACATTTTAACCCAAAAACAACTTAGCTGTCGCCTCGCGATTTTGAGAGCCTGCCCGATCAAGGCTTCGCAATGCGAGTCCCCAGCTCAATCAAGTAACTTCCGCACTCAATCTTTTCGTCAGTCGCAACTGGTCTATCGGGTAATGTCCGTAAAGACATGATAAATTGACCAAGAGATAATGGGCAGGAGCTGCTTACTCTGCAGTGTCTTCACCTGCGGCGGTTCCAAGCCCCCACCAGATTCTCCTGTCGACTGTCGATGACACAAAACGCTGGCTTCCATCAGCCATTAAGACATTAACGCCACCCGAATGCGCAGACCTCGCAGTGTAACAGCCAGCGCTCAAACCACTAT
>JAIXVG010000236.1 GCA_027483145.1 Planctomyces sp. | reverse complement strand
TCAAGCTGGGCGTGCCGGTCAAAACCCGCCACAACGAAGTGGCACCCAGCCAGTACGAAATTGCCCCGATCTACGAAAACGCCAACGTGGCAGCCGATCATCAGCAACTGACCATGCTGATGCTCAAGCGAGTTGCTACGCGATATGGTTTGGAGTGCATTCTGCACGAAAAGCCTTTCGCTGGTGTTAACGGCTCGGGCAAGCACGTGAACTGGTCGCTGGGGAACTCGACACAGGGGAACCTGCTCGAACCTGGCGATACCCCGCACGCGAATATGCAGTTCCTGTTGTTCTGTGCGGCAGTCATTCGTGCGGTCCATATGCATTCGAAGTTGTTGCGAGCAGTGGTAGCCCACGCCGGTAACGATCATCGTCTGGGTGCCAATGAGGCTCCTCCGGCGATTATCTCGATCTTCCTGGGTGACATGCTGGCTGATGTGTTCGAGCAGATTAAGGCGAGCGGTTCGCCAACCTCTTCGAAGAAGAAGGGGACATTGACTGTTGGCGTCGACACCCTGCCACACCTGCCTAAAGACGCTGGCGATCGTAACCGCACCAGTCCATTTGCGTTCACCGGGAACAAGTTCGAGTTTCGTGCGTGCGGATCGACCCAGTCGATCTCTGGTCCGCTGGTGGCATTGAATACGATTGCAGCCGAATCGATCGACTACATCGCCACCGAACTCGAAAAGGCAACTGGCGGGGACCCAGCCAAGCTGCAGGCCGCTGCTCAAGTTGTCCTGAAGGACATCGCCGAGAAGCACTTGGCGGTGGTATTCAATGGCGACGGGTACTCGGAGGCTTGGCATCAGGAAGCCGAAAAGCGTGGCCTTCCTAACCTGAAGACGACCGTTGATGCATTGCCCGTCTTGGCTGAACCTGAAACGGTGGCGTTGTTCGAGAAGTACGGGGTGCTGTCGAAGGAAGAAACCCTCAGCCGGCACGACATTTACTTCGAACAGTACTGCTTGACGCTGAATGTCGAAGCCAACCTGATGATCGAAATTGCCAAGACCATGATCTATCCAGCGGCCGTCAAGTACGCTGGCGAGTTGGCCGGGGCCGGGGCGAGCATCAAGGCGGCTGGTGCCGAGTTTGATGCAACCCTCCTGACGAAGATCGCCAGTTTGACTTCGGAGCTCTTGGGAGCGATCGATAAACTGGAGCATGTTGCTCACGCCGGGAAGGGGCATGGCCACGGGGTGGCAAATCCCAAGGAGTTGGCGATTGAATTCCAGAAGTCGCTCATTCCTGCAATGGTTGCTGTTCGCAAAACCGTTGATGCCCTGGAAGGTCTGGTGGCTGATGACCACTGGCCGCTGCCAACCTACCAGGAAATGCTGTTCATCAAGTAGTTGACCGGTTTTCTGGTGCTGGGGACAGCCTGGCAGTAGTAAGACCGTTAGTTTTGAGAACCCCTCGGCCGGAACGCAGTCCTGCCGAGGGGTTTCTGTTTTTGAGGGGTCTATCCGAGTTTCCCTCTTTTATTAGTTGCGCCGTCTAAAAAACTAAAGTGGTTGTGAAGAAGCACAACTGGGGCTTCGGAGGAGTCTATGAAGGGAGTCCTTGAACTCGATTTGACGTTTCCATTGAGACATCAGAACGACCAACCTGGCATTAAAGCTTGGCCCAAAGTGGCCGGTTTTGTGACATTTAAGTTTCTCGTAACAAGAATCCGATGATTCGCATCGTCGGCTCGGCTGGGGTTGGAAGATTTGGTCTTCGGGAACAACCAAAACCTGGGATGGCGGGTTGCAGGGTGATCTGTAAAATGCGAATTCGGACAATCGCATCTTGACATGTGGAAATAGTCACAGAACAATCGCCGCGCCGTTGGCTTTGAGTCCTGGCGGCAACGCAATTCAGGCAGCGCTGGACGAACTTCTGTTTGACCGATGATTTTTGATTGAGTGTTTCGTGGTCAATGTTTCCGGGCTGTCAACTTCTGGGCTGCGCAACAAGCTGACTCTATGCAGGGATGATAAGTAATGAGTGGACCGATCGTTCGCACGGGGACAACACCCAAGTTCTGGGAAAATTACGATCGCATTTTTGGTGCTGCCACCAAGAAGGCCGCGCCGAAGTCGGCCGCTGCTAAGGCTGCCAAGAAGTCGGCCAAGCCTGCCCCGAAGGTCGCTGAGAAGGCTGTTCCGAAAGTGGCCGCGAAGACGGCTGCTCCTAAAGTGGCTGCCAAGTCGGTGACAAAGTCCCCGAAGAAGAAGGCTGCCAAGGGAGCCAAAAAAGGGACTAAGTCGGCGAAGAAGTAGTCTTGGAATACGTCTTCAACTGCCTGCCGAGCCGACCACGCGAGTGGTCGGGTGCAATCCTTCCAGAGGAAGTCTTCAAGTACAGTTCGGCATTTCGCGTTGAGATAACAACTCGATCAATTTGGTGCTGGAGTTTGGTCTAAAGTAGCTGAATTTGAGGCGTTTGAGTTTCTGCTAAGAAGAACCCGACGATTTGCATCTTCGGCTCGGCTGGGATTTGATGACTTGGTGTTGGGCAGAGCAGTTGAAGGCAAGTGATGCTCGTTAGCCGATGGTAGAGGCATCGTGTTGCTGCGCAACCCAACCAGTCGGGCGACCCGAAAAGAACCCGACTGCTGACGCAGTCGGCTCGCCCGGGAATTGAAGACTTGTTCAAAACCTCGATTGAGGTTCGTTGAATCAGGGTTACCAACAGGACTGACCGGTGCGGAACGGGGCCTTTGCTGTTGCCATCTGGCTGAGCTTTATTGCTTGGTCGCTAGCGACGGCTCCTATTCCGGGGCCGAACGAGCCGCATTATTTGTGTAAGGCGCGGCAGCTTGTTGACCCAACCTGGATTCCGGGAGATTTCTTCCTGGAATCGACCAGTGCTCACGCAGTTTTCTTCTGGGTTTTTGGCCTGGTGACGCAGGTGCTATCGCTCGACGCGACGGCGGTATGCTGTCGACTGGTGTCGCTGGCGATCGTGGCGATCGGCTGGCAGGCGACGTTCGGGCAACTGACACGGAGCTATTGGCAGCCGCTGGTGATTGCCTGGACCTACCTCGCCCTGACAGTAGGGGGGAACCTGTCGGGTGAGTGGCTGGTTGGCGGAGGCGAGGCCAAGGTCTTCGCCTATGGGCTCCTGTTAATAGCGTTTGCAGTCTGGGCAATGGGCCTGACGATGACGTCAGCCGCGATCGCTGGACTGGGGGTTGCCTGGCATCCTGTGGCGGGAGCGTGGGGCGTTCTGGCGTGGTTGGCTGGTCACTACTTTACCACCCCGCCCCCATTAAGCACCCGGGCGAGAGTGCTGATTGTGACGAAGCATCTGGGGATGCTGACTCTATTCAGCCTGCCGGGGCTGGTCCCCGCAATCTGGTTATTGGCCGCGCCGGGCGAGCCACAAACCCGGTTTGCAGGGACATTCATTCAAGTCTATTTTCGGCTGGCTCATCATCTCGATCCGATGGTCTTTACCCGTTGGTCCTGGATTTACTACGGCCTGTTGTCACTGGCTGCGATTGTGGTGTGGAGACTGCGGAGCAAGCTGACGCACGATGAGCGCTTGGGGGCTGATGTCGCTAAGCATCCAGCTGACAGCTTTGCCCTGCAGTGGCTGGCGATGCTGGTGGCAGCGCTTGTCATTGCATTAGCCGGTTTGGTGATTGGGTTTGGTCCAAGGCCTGCCCCGCTCATGTGGGGTTATGCGTGGCGGCAAGAGCTATTGAAGTTCTACCCGTTTCGGCTGTTTGATTTGATGTTGCCCGTGACAACGGCATGGCTGCTGGTGCGGCTGGTGGCGGCGAGTGACTGGGGGATTCTGACGCGATCGCCCCGGTTCAGGCAGTCATTATTTTTGCTCTCGATTCTGCTGCCGCTGGGACTATTGGTGCTTGGCCGGAGAACGCTGCCCGATGGAAGACTTGACCACGAGCGCTGGGTGGCCTGGAAAGATGTCTGCAAGATTGCGAAGGACATCTTGCCTGCCAATGCAGTTGTCCAGACTCCACACGCCAGTTTTGGGTTCAAGTGGTTTGGGCAGCGAGCTGAGTACATTAACTTCAAAGACTGTCCGCAGGATGCCGCAGGGATTGTCGAGTGGAACAGGCGGCTCAAGTTTTTGCATACCTGGTATCAGGACCAGTACGCAGACCAGCTGTATGATGCGGCAGAGCTGACCCGGTTAAGGCAAGAAACGGGAATCACGCATGTCATCACTGATCGGCTGGGTCCATTTGAAGCAGTCATGCTGTACGAGAACCCGATCTATCGGTTGATCGAGTTACCCCTGTCGCCGCGCGTCGAGAAACGCTTGCAGAATGACTAGGGCTGCGATTTTGTCGACCTTGGCTTGCTGCAGTTTGGGATTCACTCCCTGCTGCCACATGAGGACTTCGGCCTCGACGGAAGAATGCCGCTCGTCCTGGTAGGCAACTGGGAGCTTCGTGGTGGCACTGAGCCAATCGCCAAACTGCCTGGTGAGTTTCGATTGCGGACTTTCGTCCCCGCTTTTGAAAATGGGAAGTCCTACGACCCAGCCTGCCAATCGATTCTCGCTAACCAGTTCGAGGAAGTGCTTTCCATCGAGGCGTTCGTTCCGTGGCTGGTAGACCTCCAGCGTGCCAGCGAACTTTTGCTCATAGTCTGAGACAGCGACGCCAATTCGCTTGGTCCCGTAGTCAAGACCGCACAAGGCCCCGGTGGTTGGGAAGCCGGGGGGGATGGTGAGTAGGTCGGGTGGGGGCGGGGCGGGTGATTCTTCAGTCATTTCTTCAGGGTACCCGACGGGAGGGGAGTTCGGCTAGGGGGAGGGGACTGCGACTCTCGCTCAATAACGGCTCGTAACACCATTTACATAAACAGGTTACAACGAAATCGAATCACTCGTTCTGACCACAAACCCAAATTGACCGGTTTTGGGTTGAGACCTATACTCCGCGCCCGGTCGAGTGGGGCAATTTGTGGACAACGGACTGTCCGCAACCTGATGTCGCTTTTGATTTTGCATCATTAGCGAGTTGCCCAGACGGCTCGTCCGACGACCGCTAAAACATCCAGGAGTGCCCGTGCCAGGGCGACCATTACCATGGCGTTACGCTACGGTGATACTGGCCTGCGCTGTGTTCATCACAGTCGCAGGGGTCGCTCCCGGTCCGTCCATGCTGAACTGCGGCATTAACTCGCACGAGGTGTTTGCAAGCGGCGGAGCAGCTCAGTCCCCAGGGCAATCACCCGTTAACGAATCGCCAGCAGCGTCTGGTAGCGATGGAATTCGGCTACAGGCAGACTGGCTGCAAGAATGGCAAGCAGAGCGAGAACATGTCGGCCTTTTTCGAGGTCAGTTCTCGATCGAACAGGGAGAGCTGAAGGTCACGGCCGACAAAGCTTGTGTCTGGGTCGAAACGTTAAACGAAGAGGCTGAGGCCGAGTACCGCTTGACGATCTACCTGGAAGACCGGGTGGTTTCGACCACTCCTACCGGGACAACCAGCGATGCATCGCAGCTTTTAGTCTTAACGACAAAGTCGGGAATCACGCTCGATGTGCGTGGTCGACAACAAGACGAAGCGGGAGAGCATGACGCGTTCTATCAGCGAGCTGAAGAGCGGCGTTCGCAACTCTATCGGGTGAGCCTTAAGCAGACCCAATTGACCATTGATGATCGGGCAGTTGGTACCCAGGCCCAAACGATTTCGATGCAGTCTGGTAACGCCGGTCTAACGGGAGTTGGTCAGCGGCGAATTCGAGTCTTTCCCCGCAGTGCGATTCCCTACAACATTCAAAGCTTCCGATCAGAGAACACAACCCCGGCTGAGCAGATCGCTTTGATTACTGGCGGGGTGACGCTGATTGTGGAAGGGGTAACAGTACAAGGTGTGCCCGATGTGGGAACGATCGACCTGTCTGCCGATCGGGCCATCGTATGGACCGATGCGCTGAATACCGGAGAGTTTTCTGCAGACCAGTTCCAGCCAGCGAATGCGCGGTATCAGGTTTACCTGGAAGGGAACATCATCGTGCGGCAAGGGGACAGCACGGTGATTCAAGCCGATCGTGCGTTCTATGATGTGCGTGAGAACCGGGCTTTGATTTACGGTGCAGAACTGCGTTCGCAGCTATCCGATGATGGTGTGACGGTTCGGTTGCGTGCGGAGCGAATTCGGCAGTTAGCCGTTGATCAATATGTGGCTCAGAATGCCTGGGTGACCACCAGCTTATATGGTCGGCCCGGTTATCGAATTCAATCTCAAGAGATTCTTTACGAGCAACGGGACAACACGTGGTTTAACCGCAATGTTCCGCCAAAGATTGATCCGGCAACCGGGCAGGTGATGCCACAACGGTATCCGTGGATTACAGCAACGGGAAACACGCTGTTTGTCGATGATGTGCCGCTGTTTTACACCCCATCACTCAGCGCACCGGCTGAGGACCCGAACATTCCGATTCAAACAGTTTCGTTCCGGCAAGATCGAATCTTTGGGACTCAGTTCCGAACGAGGTTTGACACGTTCAGCCTATTGGGGATCGAGCGGCCAGCGGGGACCAACTGGAGCATTGATGCAAACTATCTGAGTCAACGTGGCCCACAGTTTGGGACCGATGGGAACTATCGGGGGATTGATGCGGCTGGAAACCCCTTCTTTGGTCAGGGACTGGGGCTATATGTCAACGACAGCGGGCGGGATAACCTGGGGTTTGATCGACGCAGCCTGAGCTTCAGCGATCCGAATCGAGGGTTGTTTCAACTGCAGCATCGGCATTTGTTTGATGGCGGTCTGGAGTTCCAGGGTGAAGCAGGGTATGCAAGCGATAGGAATGTGCGGGAGCAATACCGCGAAGCCGACTTTGATCGGGGTAAAGACCTGGAGACGCTGGGTCAGCTTAAGCAAAACTTCGATACGCTGGCGTGGACAGCACTGGTCAGGCCGCAGGTTAATCAGTTTGAAAACAATACGCAGTGGTTACCGAAGGTTGATGGTTACGTACTGGGGCAGCCCATTTTTAATGGTCTATTGAGTTACAGCAGCCATTCATCGATTGGATATGGGCAGCTCAATCAGGCGCAGGCCCCGACGATTCCGGGGGATGTGTTTACGCCACTGTCTTACTTTGCAGGGGCAGAAGGGGCGGTGGGGCAAACTCGTCATGAAGTCGAGTTGCCGTTGTCGCTAGGCCCGTTGAATGTCGTTCCGTATGCGTTGGGTGAAGCCGCGTTCTGGGGTGATAACGGAAAAGGGGATTCGATTGACCGGCTGTATGGACGGGCAGGACTGCGGGGAAGCGTGCAGTTCTGGCGCGTCTTTCCGTATGTTCAAAGTGAGGTCTTTAACCTGAATGGGCTGGCCCATCGGATGATCTTTGATGCGAACTATGGCTATGCGGTCAGTTCGCGTGACTTATCGAGCATCTTGCAATGGAACGAGTTCGACGATGATGCCCAGGAACGATTCCGGCAACGATTGGTGACGAACACGTTTGGGGGAGCACTGCCGGGCGAATTTGATCCTCGCTTCTATGCGGTGCGGTCGGGTGCTTCAACGGGGGTGACGGCTGCGGCCAATGAGTTGGTGGATGATCAGCAGGTATTGAACCTGGGTTGGCGACATCGGTTGCAAACGAAGGTTGGCCCACCCAATCGGCTGCGCATTAAAGACTGGATGACTTTGGACCTGGGGGTCAACTTCTACCCAGATGCCAAGCGAGACAACTTTGGTGAAAACTTCGGCCTGTTTTCGTCACGTTATGCGTGGTATGTCGGCGATCGAACGAGCCTGCATGCGAGTAGCTTGACCGACTTCTTTAACAATGGTCAGAACATCTGGAATGTGGGGGTACTAAGCCAGCGAAGTGTGCGCGGGAGCGTGTATGTGGGCCTGCGCAATATCTCGGGTGGGCCGCTTGAAAGTCAGATTCTGACCGCCAGCTATAGCTATGTGATGAGCCCCAAGTGGATCTCGACGATGGGGACAGCGTTTGATTTGGGTGAAGGACAAAATCGAGGGCAATCGTTCACGTTGACGCGAGTTGGTGAATCGTTCCTGGTTCATCTGGGCTTTAACTTTGATGCCAGTAAGAACAACGCAGGGCTGGGGATTGCGATTGAGCCCAAGCTGGGGAATAGACGGGTTAGTCCGGCAAGCGGGAATACCCAGTTAGGACCGCTTTTGGGGACCGGTTATTGAGAAGCACAGGCTAACTAGCTGCCCCGGGAAAGAGATCGTTTCGTGGTCGTGATGGGTGCTGAGCAGGCAGCATGTTGACGGGACAGAGCCAACGGCAGGTTTCGAGTTAGTCGGGAGTGAAGCCAATGCGTCGATCGCTGCAACCTGAGACCACTGACGACGTGGAACCGCTGAAGCTGTTTGGGCCAGAGACGCATCGCTCGCCGTGGCGGCAAAAACTGGTCGATGCGGAGCGGGGCTTTACGTTGGGATTTCGGAGTGACAGCACCCTGTTTGTGCAGCTGTTTGGACATAGCCTGGTGCTGCTGACGGGCCTGGTAATTGGGCTACTAGAGTGGCAGTGGATTGTGCTGGTGTTGGCGATCACCGTGGTGGTCGTGGCAGAGCTGTTTAACCAGGCGATTCGGCTCCTGTCGAGGATGACAACCGAGGCAGAGGAGCAGCTAACGGCGATCCATGCGTTGTCGACGGCTGCCAGTATGGTCGCTGCGTTGGGTGGAGTAACCGCTGCGATTTTGATCTTTGTGCATCGCTTGCGAGAGCTGGGAAGCTTGTAGCGGCTGGGGGTGCGATTGGGCAAGCTGCGGGCAGCAGGTGTAGATCAGGTTGATTCAAAAGCAGCCCGTCGATTCGCACTGCTGGACAAGCCAGCAGTGGCACCCGCCAATCTGTTTGCGATGGCTATAAAGCACACCCGGCCGGCTGAGCGGTGTTGTTTCCAACACTGCTCAACCGGCCAGCAGAAAGACGGGCGGCAAACGGGTGATGGGGGCTTCCCATCGATTGATTCGATTGTATTTTGAGTAGCGGTCTTGGCGTTGGTTGGCTGGGCTGCTGCATGGGCCAGCAGCCTGCAACCGGATTCTTTGGGCAAGTCGCAGGTAAACTGCCTGCGAGTTTGGATTAGAGAGCTTCGCCGATGGTGCTGTTGTCGCACACGATGTTCTGATCACTATCGCAGAAGTCGACGCGATCGCCGAAGCCGCTGCCGCTTTGATCGGCCTGGTGACCCTTGAGGCCGCCGTAGCGGTAGCTTTGGTTAACGCTGCCGAAGGCACTGGCGACGTCTTCGAGTTCGTTGTTGATATTGAGAGCGATTTCGGAGAGGCCGACAACCATTGCCAGGACAGCGATGGTAGCGACCAGGATCAACTCGGCCGAGACGATAAACCCGGCTTCTTCTTTCAACAGGGCAGTCATCAGATTCGACATGGTGCAGGTCCCTCAAGAGAGTGGTGTAGCAGGTTAGGTGCGATGCCAGAAACAGTTCTGGCAATTCTTTTCAAGTTGAGAGTTGATGGTTTAGAGTTGAGGAAGAAGGAGGGAAGAGAGGACCATTCGTTCGACCCTGAACTCTCAACCCTCAACCCTAAACAATTCCACTACTGGGCTTCGCCGTTGGTGTCGTTGTTGCAGGTGATGTCGCAATAGTTGTCGCAGTAGTCTTGGCGGTCATTGAAGCTTGAGCCGTTGGTGCTCGACAGGTGACCCTTGAGGCCACCAACTCGATACGACTGAGACATGTTGCCGAACGAAGCTCCAACGTCTTCGAGTTCGTTGTTGATATTGAGAGCGACTTCTGAGAGGCCGATGACCATGGCCAGTACAGCGATCGTGGCAACCAGCACGAGTTCGGCTGAAACGATAAAACCAGCTTCGTCAGCGATCAGAGCGTTGATGAGGTTCGTCAAGGTGAGTGGTCTTTCTTTCTGCGTGTGTGTGAGCAACAGGTGGTGTGATCGAGCGTTACTGGTCATGTTGTTGTGAACCGTTCGCTTGATGAGGGACCTGTAAAGCACGCTGAATGCCAAACAAAGTTGGC
>JAIXVG010000195.1 GCA_027483145.1 Planctomyces sp. | reverse complement strand
GGGGGTATCTTCGTCACCATCTGGGGAACCGAGCTTTGGGCCGCTCCTCTGGGCGCGACCTGTTTCGCCAGGTTTGGGATCGCCGAAGAGTGAGAAGCTGAAGTCATCGTCTTCATTGGAACCGAGGCGAAAGCCACTATCGGCGCTGGGGCCTTCAAGTAGAATTCCGCTATCGGCGGGGCGAGTCAGGCGGATGCCGCTTTGACTGCTGGTGCGGATACCACTATCAGCCGTAAGACTGAGAGAGCTACCCCCTGTGAACAGGGCCGAGCTGCCGCTGCTGGGTTTTTTGTCGGTGACTGAATCAGGGATGAGGGCGACGTCGCTGTCGGACCCGGACTTGGGCTTTTTGCCGCGGCCGACCAGTTTGACGTCGCTATCGCTCCCTTTGAGTGGGGCAAGCCGGACATCACTGTCGGAGTCAGCTAATCGGACATCGCTGTCGGTGGCCGAAACCAGGGGGTCGATCAGCCGCACATCACTGTCGGAAGTCGATTCGATGGTTGCAGAGCTGCCACTTAACCCAATCAGCCGGACATCGCTGTCGGACGTGGGCTTGATCATTTCGAGATCGCGATCGGTGGCTGCAGGTCGGGCTGCCTGGGCCAGTTTTTCTCGCTCGGCCGGGTCGTTGACCAGCCGGACGTCGCTATCGGATGTCTGTGGTTGAGAACCCCGCTTGATGGTTGGCTGATTGGCCAGTTCATCGTCATCGTCGAAGATACTGCCAGTGGGCTTTTTGCCGCTGAGGGCTGACGACACTTCGTGAGTGTCGGAATCGAAGAGCATGATGACTTCGGGGCTGGAGTCTGGTTCAAGACGCCGTCCCAGTTCTTCGATATCTTCTCCGCGGAACTTCCAGCTATTGCGATCAGAGAATCCGCGAACATCCCCTTTTTCCCGGAGCTTGTTCAGCGCATCGGTGCTCATCCCCAGTTGGGCGGCTGCTTCTTCGAGGCTCAGGTATTTTTTGGGGGCCATGATGCGTTTACTTTTTAGAGCCTATCCGAATTCCCTCTGATGCATCCGGCTCTCGTCGGAAATCGAGGAGGTTTCGAACAGGCACAACTGTGTATTCGGATCGATTCTAAGTGCTGCAAAAACGGCGGGTCTTTTTCTGGCCAGAGAAGCTAACGGGAGTTTCGCTGGCCAGACCTAATGATTGGGGGTTGCGATCCGCCTTGCTCTATTTTTTCTTTTTCTTGCCAGCGGGTGGTTCGTCGTCGAGATCGACAAAGTCGGCTGAGTCGGCGAAGACATCGTCATCGTCCCCCAGTGTGACCAAATCCTCTTCGTTAAATTCAGTGTCATTTTCGTCTTCATCTAACGTCACTGGTTCAAAGCTGGATGTTTCGGCAAAGGCATGGTCACTGAAGTCCCGTTCTGATACTGAGTCACCGGATTCATCGCTAAACTCGCCGGAGAGTTGGTCGGTTGATTCGGGCACCAGTTCAAGTTCGCCCTGCGATTCTTCGCCAGCACGGGGGGGTGAACCTGCTGCTTTGCCGGTTGCTTTACCAGCAAAGATGATGACGGCGACGGGAATGAGGCTGACTGCCACTCCGCCAAGGAGAGTTGATCCAACAATGACTTTTCCAAACGTTGCTAGCTGCTCAGCATTTGAAAGGAATACCATCACTAATAGATAGCTGAGGAACGCAGCGGGGATCGCAGCGACAAGCGAAGTCAAAGATAGTGCGACTTTACCCACAGGTGCTGATCCTGCTAACAACAGAGGAATACGGGTTTGAGAGGTTTGAAGAAGCTTCCGGCGACGCCGGGACTATTGCAACATGCCTGAAGGTGTCCCGCCACACATCGTGTGTTGACGGACTTTCCCCTCAAGGGTGGCCTCTCCCCACTCTCTATCATCGTAAGATTACCCAAACAGCCGTGACAAGACCCAATTACAAAACAGGCTTTTCTGGCTGTAGGGGGTGGTGGGATTTTACGGGATTGGGGGATGGCAAGCGTTGTAGGCGGGGCCACCGAGAGCCACAATAGGACGACGGGATAACGTTGGTCCTGGGGACGGGGCAAACTTGGCCTTGGGGAAGTGGGCGGGGTGGGATTGCGAAAGGCTATCCGCCGGAGGTCGGGATGGGAGCTGAGTTCGAACTCGGTTCCGAGGAGGATTGAGAAACCCGAATCGCGGCCGGGGGGCTTGTTTCCGGCCCAGATGTCGGACGTGGCTCTTCGGCCCCTGGAGCCGCCCCCTCCAGAATCATGATTTTTTGCCAGATATTGCGGGATAACCCGTTGGCTAAATCTGATAGTTGGTTGGCCGCTTCGAGCACGACAGAGTCGTTGAAGTCCCGCACGTAGATCGCACCGATCTTGCTGATTAGCGAAAGCAGTTCGGTGCAATAGTCGAGGTAGCGTCCAAGCTGAAACCGATCGAGCGTTCGTTTGGGTGACGATGGAGTTGAAGGGCCGCCGCGCACGGTTGATTCGGGGTCCTTGGTGAGCTGATGCATGTCGATGATGTGGGCCATGTTGCGCAGCTCGCGCATGGCTGCTAAGGCTCGCTCGCGCTTCCAGCGAATCTCGATACTCATCAGAAACGCGATAGCGGCCCCCACGAAGACGACCGAGGCGATCGATGCTTCAAGAGATTGAATGAAGTGCTCCAGTTCGAAGATATCTTGATTGACTCGAAGGAGTGTGATCGTTGCGATCAGTGAGGCCACAATGCAGAGCGCGAACAGCCCGAAGATGACTCGCAGCGCGGTGTATGGTCGGCTGAGATGCTCGGCCGTGACGACGGCTTCGGAAGCGACGTTGACGACTTCTTGCGAGATTCGCCCGAGACCTGAGTCGGGAAAGCGCTCTGCGATGCGGCGTTCAAGACGAATAGCCGTCTCGACGATTCGCTCTGGCTGCAGGGTTCGATAGGGATGCTGGGTAGGCATGGTGGAATAGTAATGAAAGATGATGGATGCTTGACTATGGATGAGGGAGCTTTATCGCGGGTTGCTGTGCTGTTCTATGTTCACACGCTAGAGGAACGAAGTAGTTAATCTCAAGGATCACTACGAAATAGGTAGGAACGCCTTCGCTAGCGGTTTCTTTGAGGGGATAGTGGCTTTGAATTAAGGACAGGAAACCGAGCACTTGTGCATTTCAGCCGACTGGCGGAGCTTACTTGTTCGCTACGGCGCCGAAAATCGTGTCGGATGCGGCTTGCAAGACCGCTTGATTGAAATGGGGCGAGAAAGCGCAGTTCTGGGGTGCGCTTGAGGGCAAGCCATTAGTGCTACCCCGTGTCACGCTACTCCGCTAATGAGGCAATTGACGGTGGCTAATTGACGACCGCGTGCCGGTGAATGCAGGCTTGCTCGTAGGCGCGTTCGTACTCGTAGGCACTGCGATTCCAGGACCAGTCTCGTTCCATGCCGGTCTGAATAAGCTGCAGCCACGTTTTGCGATCGAGATAGGTTCCCATGGCCCGACAAACCTGCCTGAAGAAGACAGGGGAGCTGTATTCGTAGAAGCTGAAGCCGTTGGCGGTCCCCTGGCTGAGGGTTACTTCGCTGGCATCGACGACCGAATCGGCCAGCCCTCCGACTGCACGGACAATGGGGACCGTGCCATATGCGAGGCTATACATCTGGTTGAGGCCACATGGCTCGAACTGGCTGGGCATCAAGAATATATCGGCCCCGGCTTCAATCAGGTGCGATAGCTCTTCGTCGTAGCCAATGGTCACCCCCACTTTTGTTGGGAACTCAGCAGCCAGGCGCTTCAAGGCATGCTCGTAGCCGGGGTCGCCTGTTCCAAGAAATGTCATTTGCAGGTCGAGACTTGTTAACTGCCGCATGCAGTCGAGAATTAAGTCGAGTCCCTTCTGGCTGGTCATGCGGGAGATCATCCCAAACAGCGGAACTTCGGGCCGGTCGGGGAGACCATACTTGTTTTGAACGGCCAGCTTACAGACGGGCTTTCCTTGCGAAACAGTTGCATGGTTATAGCGCTGTGGCAGCAGAGGATCGGTGGCTGGATTCCAGACTTCGGTATCGATGCCGTTGAGGATGCCGACTAAGTCGTCTCGACGGGAATAGAGTAAGCCATTGAGACCATAGCCAAACTCAGGCGTTTGAATTTCGCGTGCATAGGTCGGGCTGACGGTGGTGATTTTGTCTGCAAAAGATAACCCGGTTTTCAGCAGGTTGAGCTTGCCGAAGAACTCCATTTGGTGCCAGTTGAAGTACTTCCAATCGAGCCCGGTCAGCAGCATATCCCAATGCCAGAACTGCCCCTGAAAGGCCATGTTGTGGATGGTAAAGACTGATGCCGTTCGCTCGAACCCGCCGCGCCAACGGTACTCGGCCTTGAGGAGGGCAGGGATCAGCCCCGTTTGCCAATCGTTGGCGTGGAGGATATCGGGTTCAAGGCGAAGGACTGTGGCTGCTTCGAACACGGCTCGGCTGAAGAATGCAAACCGCTCGCAATTGTCGGCGTAGTCCCCTTCGCCATTACCGTAGAGCGAGGTCCGATCGAAATACTGTGGCTGATCGATTAACACGACCCGAACGGTTGACCCTGGCAGCGTCGACAGGACCAGCTTTCCTTCGACCATTCGGTTTCCGATGGGAACACGAATGGTTTGATCGAGTGGATTGAGGGGGGGAACTTTTCCATTCGCCTTTGCCAAAATCTGCCGGTAGTAAGGGGTTACAAGCGTGACATCGTGCCCATGCTTCGCCAACGCCTTTGACAGGGACGACGCGACATCGGCTAGGCCCCCTGTTTTGGAGAAGGGGATGGCTTCGGAACTGGCAATCACTATCCGCATCCGTTGCCGCCTGTAACTTGTTACCAAAAAGCCAGTTACGGCTTCCTGGCTGGAGTTGGAAGCCGATTGGTGTTTTCCTGCAGGTTTCGCCAACCGTCTTTATCGGCTGTCTTTACGGCAAATATAAGGTCTCTCCCAACCGGTCGCAGTCGAGTTCTATGGGGCGAATGGCCGATTTTTGGGGTTGAAGGTTGATTGGGTGGTCCAGGCGGCTGCTTTGGTCAGCCTGTGGTTTAGGTGCACGACGCCCGAATCAACAAATGCTTGTGCTGTGCCTTCTGGCAGGGATGCCCTCGTGATTGAATCACAAACGACAACGAATTCGCTTGCTGAAACTCGCCGGCTGAAGCAGATCGCCCACCTTGATCGGCGCTATGCTGTGCCGATGTTTTTGGTCACCCTGACGTCGCTGGTGGCCCTCGCGGGGATTATCCACCTGCATGGCAACGATGAGTACGACCTGGTGTTTTGGGTTTGTGCGTCGGCTGCGCTGATGGTTTATCCGGCTCACTGGTTTGAGGTCTTTACCTATTGGCAACGGGGAAGTGCTCGCTGGCATCAGCGATTGTTGTACTGCGTGTTGCCCCCGCTAAGGTTGGGTGCACGCGATCAAGCGACGGGGCAGATGGTGTGGCTTCCCGGCTTGGGCTGGCAGCAGGTGAATCGAGCGCTGGTTCACCGGGTGACGAAAGGACTCAACTGGCCCATGATTGGCCTGGCCCTGGTCGTGCTGCCGTTGATTGCCATTGAGTACTTCTGTGCCGATACGCTGAACCATCGGCCCGACTTGGCCCGCTGGGTTGAAGGGGCGACCGCCTTTATCTGGCTGGCCTTTACCGCCGAGTTCGTCGTGCAGTGGTCCATGGCCGATCGCCGCTGGCAATACTGCCGCGATCACTTTGTCGATTTGGCGATTATCTTGTTGCCCGTGTTGGCGTTTGCTCGCGCAGCCCAGCTCGGCCGACTGTTGCGTGTTCCGCAATTGGCCAGGACGGCCCAGGTTTACCGGCTGCGCGGCGTTTCGCTGAGGGCTTGGCGGGCGCTAGTTGTCACTCGAGGAGTGAAGCGGTTGCTAGAAGGGGGAACCGAAAAGCAACTGGCAAAGCTGCGGCAGCGAATTCAGCTTAAAGAAGCCGAGCTATCAGACTTGCGGACTGAAGAGCGGGAGCTGGAGCTGGAACTTGCTGCTAAGGAGCAGAGTCAAAGCAAAGCCGCAGCATAGCGCCCATCCAAAATCCCGGTTGTGCCTGTTTTGGTGCCAGTTGATTCGGCCGCAAGCTTGTTGCGAGGGTAACTCAGGTTGCCCGTCTGCAGGCGACCTGGGTGGCAAGGCCACACGAGGTTGGCAACCCTAGACCGGAAAAGTAGTCACAAAGCTTCAACTTCTGTGCTGCGCACACGGGTAGGCCGGAAGACGGGCGAACTCGTGCCACCCCGCTTAGCATGATGATGAACACATCGTCGAGGCCGAGTACGAGAAAGTTGTTCCGAGCCGATCCCCGATGCCATACCAGCGACTCATATACACGCTCTAAACCTATTCGGAGTAACTAGACCTCTCGCCAGTTCACAATTCTGCTTCGTAAGCCAGTTCGCACAAATTCGGTAGCAATACTCTTCGCTATCGCTACTGCAACACAGAATTGAATTGGTACAGGTGATGGAGTGTCATTCATCGCAAAATCTACAAGATCCGCTTCTTGAATCGGATCGTCATTTACAGCCATCAAATACGGCAGGCTTCCATCAGTGCGGCTAAACTGAACGCACGCTACTTCACTGGCAATTCCGATCAGAAGCGAGTGCCCATTCTGGTGGATAAGTTCGCAAAAGCATGGGTCCCCCTTACCCAATCGCTCAAGCTCATCATGGATGACGGACTCGCTAGTCAGTTGCGATCCATTAAGCGGATTGTTTTTGTGCTGACGATCAAAAAACTGAATTACCTTCACACCCCAGTAAAGCGAGCCACAGCGCCGTTGGGCAACACCACGTCAAAGCTGTTTCTGGTTTCGAGCATTCTGCAGGGTCGCATGCTTGCCGCTTTGGACAAGCATGCGATGGCTTTACCGACTTTCGTTTTTAGAATCGAATCTCGGTCCAGCCGTAGACTCATCTGAAAACGTCTAATGCATGGATCGTACACCGGAAGAAACTGGATCGTCGAACACGCACAACCGGTTTTCGGCTTTTCCAGCATCCATTGGCGTGAACGATCTCTAGTAAGAAACGGCTGCCGTTGGAAGCACGAAAACTTCAAGGCAATGGGTATGTCCGGAATCGTTCCAACGACGACAACTTTGACGAAGGGGTACGATTCCTGATCAATTAGCACCGCAACGGCCATCGCTCACGAAGGCATGCTTGCCCAAAGCGGCAAGCATGGCACACTCTTTCCCAGTGGCTTCTCGCTGCGGGCGGAGCATACCACCGAACGCTGGGTAGGCGATGAGAGCATTCAAACGCATCTTCGAAGAAAACAAAATGTCGAGAAGTACGGGAGGGGCAACCATCGCATGAATAGCGCATCCGGGTCGATGACGCTGGAGGCAGTGCATGACCCACCCATGTTTGTTCGGTTATGAATACGGTTGGCGAGGCTACGTTGTGTTACATAAACCAGACAATCGTACGCAGATGGTCTACTAGTTGACCTAAGGGTTATAGAAATTGAGTTCAATGTCGATTCCCATCTCTCCACACTTCCTCAACACTGAAGCATTCAAAACCCCGGAAGAGTGACCAGTCTCGCTGAACCAATCAACAACGATCGCAACTTGTCCTTCTTGCTGGAGTTGTAGAAGAAAGTCTTGATAGTGAGTTAGGCCTCTAATTTTCCTTTCAATGAAGTCAGAAAGAGGAGCATCGCTGGAGAATAGCTTGTCCTCTTCGTGAAGGTCTGCCAGCCAGTGCGAAAGCAATACTCTCCGTGGGGGTACGACGGGAGTCCCATCCGTTAATCTTCTTTCACTTCCTGCCATTGATTCAATTCGAGGTCGAAGACTTGAAATAGTTTGTGTGATAAGTTGAGGATCGATCGTAGGATGTACGATGCTTAAGGTAGCACAGTAGTAGAACTCATTTGCCACTTTCTACCCCCTGAAAAGCGTTATTGTAACTATCGATACTCTGTCCATTGTCCGAGGTTGTCTGCAGTTCCGTTGCGATTGGTAACAATTACATCTCCATTTGGCGGCAGGACGGCGTTGCATGGCACCCTCTTTTTCAAGAACGACTCATCTCGGGCCGAGCATGCCACTCCGCCGCTATACGGAGTGCTAGCGATCGGTAAGCAACTGGAGTGAATCGCCGAGTTGGACATGGCCGGTGCCCAGGGTGGATAAGCGGGTGTTCACGGTCAGGCGATAGAAGTGATTGAATCGGTCGCGGGCCACGGCGGGGGGAAGAGTGGCGGCCCGGTGGTCGGAAAACTGTTTGGCGAAGCCGGGGGTGACTTCGCCAGTGAAGGGATTGCGGGAAGGGACCGCGCAGCGTTGACAGGGGTTGATTCCCGCGAACGTGACCCCCGGGTCACCTATTTCAAAGAGGGGTGGCGACAGGTCGTTGCTCGAATACAGAAAATCCTCGGCGAAGGGGCTGGCTGCTTCGAACTCGAGGTTGGCCCGAAATCGCCAGCGAACTTCTGAAATGGGCCAGCCGCCAAACCATTCCCCCACTTTGGCCAACGTTTGCGTAGTAACAATTGTCGGGCCGGGAGACTCGGTGTCGTCGGGAAACCCTTGAGCGGTCTCTTCAACAAGGCTGACGCGAATCCCCAGGTGCTCTGAAGCCCAGGCTTCGAACTGGACGCGATCCTGGTCGAGCTGAAACTTCTGGACTTCGGCCGTGTTGCGAACTGCACAGCGGGCCTCGCGTTCTGCGAGCGAAACCACAATCTGCAGTTTGTGAATCGTCGCGAAACGTTTGGCATTCACGAACTTGCCAGTCTCATCAACGAAAGCAAATTGACGGTCTCCCTGCAGGGCGCCGGACGGCAGAACGGTGACTTCGTTGACCTCGACGGGATCAAAGGATTTGAGTGGGTAAATGGTGATGCGAGTGAGTTGCATGCTGATTCTTTAGCGATTCAAGGGAGCGTTTTCCGAGGTCCAGTTTGCATGACGCGAACCTACCGAGGATTGGGGTGCGTCAGAAATGTTGACGTACGCCTGGTGCGTCTCGCATGCCCTGTTGTCAAAACGACAACAGGCGTTGTGGTGTGTTTTGTAAACGTGGGAGTTTAACCACGTCAGGGCTAAGAATCTGTGGCGTTTTGGAAACATGGGGTTCGCGGGAAACGAGAAAAAGCAAGCGAACCGAACTGCTTATGGTGTCGTAAAGCTCTTAATTGATGGGGTTTAGGGAAAATTGGTGTGCTCTTTGGCTGGTTTTGTGAAAGCAGTGGCCCGCACTTTGCATATTCGACTGTTGCTGGTTGGCAACCTTGGCCAACAGGTCTCAAACGCAGGAACAGTCTTCAATGAGTTCAACTCGCATCAATCCGTTGAGTGATCTTCCGTTGCCAGCCCCTCGGGCGTTCAAGCGGATGAAAATCACCCCAGAGAACCAGTCGCTGCTGTTGCAGATTGGTGAGATGGAGATTTGGGACGGAGCAGACTTGGCGCTATTGCGCGAAGGGCTGACGCAGCTGATTGAAACCGAACGGGCGCGGTCGATTTGTATCGACATGCACTATGTGAAGTACATTCCCAGCGGTTTTTTTGGGATGCTGTTCGACTGGCTGGAGAAGCGGGGTGTTCAGTTTTACCTGACCGCGCCGCAGCCGAACGTCCAGCGCATGTTATGGTTTCGGCAGTTCTTTTACCTGACCACTTATGGCTGGTACGAGATGCGGCCATCTGTCAGCGACGAAGCTGTTGCTTATCTGGAACCACAAACGGCCGCAGGGATCTTCGAGGATTAGCGACAAGCAGCCCTCCTCGCCTTATGGATACTGCATTTGCAATGGCCGTTCCGTTTGGCGAGTTTGAGTCGAGTTTGCCGGCGATTGGGTCTTAATGCCATCGCCCTGGCCAACCCCTTTGGCGGAGTCCTTCGACTTTCGCCAAGGAGCGAATAGCCCTCCTGAGATTGGTCACGGCAGTCGAATCGAAGCGATCACATTTTCCCAGGTGGAACAGGCTGCGCAGGTGGTCAAGTCGCTGCCTGTTCGTGAAATGGCGAAAACCGGCGTTCGGTTCCCCCGCCAGTCGTGCACAATGGTTAGGACCCGCAACGGCGGAAAACTCGTTTCCGCAAGCTCTCTGGGCGCCACCCGGGTAAGCGGGGCGTTTGCTTCCACCAGCTCCGCCAGTGTGTCGAGACTGACTGGAGCAATCGTTACAATTGCGACCGCAGGGCGGCTGCGGAAGCTGGTCCATTCTTTACAACCTTTTTCCAGGGAATGGTTTATGGTTGTCTTGTTCCTGAGGAACTACGGGGCGCGACATCGACACCCGGCGAATATCGCCCTGCATATGGTGGGACTTCCGCTCACATTTTTGGTCTCTTTGTGGTTCGTCGGTACCGGGTCTGCAGGTTGGGGATTAGTCTGTTTTCTGGTGGGGTATGGCCTGCAGTTTTTGGGGCATGCCATCGAAGGAAATGACGCTGGCGAAACGGTTTTGGTCAAAAAGTGGTTAGGCCTTCCGTATGTGGCGATTGCCCCTCGGAATGGTAACCACGGCCGATCGGATTAACTGCAAGGCTTCGTTGTTTGGGCCGATAACTCCTCCGAGAAGCGATCGAACGTCTGTAGCGACCTTGTGGAATCTTCCCCGTATGCGTGAGCCGCGTGCTCGCCCACTCTGGCCAAGAGGGTGAAATTGCCCTTGTTGCTGGCCGGGGTTGCTTCGCCAACAGACTAGCGCGTGCGGTCCCGGAGGTAAAAATGCGTCGAATGGCATGGAAGCACTGGCTGGCGGGAATGCTGTTGGGTGGTGCAGTGGTTGGCTGTCGCTCGACCCAAGAGGTCAGCTATTTGGGCGAAGCGGACCTCTCCCACTATCGCAATTACACGCAGCAGGTCGAGTATCCGGCTGTTGACCAAAGCACGCCGTTTGATGTGGTCAATTCAGACCGTCCTCGAACGATTAAGGATCGCCGCACTGACGAGGTGTGGGACTTGTCGCTGATGGAGGCGATTCAAACCGCTGTTGCTAACAACAAAATCATTCGCAGCAGGCAGCAGTTTTTGGGGCAGGGGATCTCAGCGGTCGGGCAAGTGCAGACAGCGTCTGTTTACGATCCCGCGATTCGCGAGACGGGCTTCCTGTTTGGCTCGCGCGGGGTGGAAGCAGCATTGGCTGACTTTGATACCCAATTCACGACATCGCTGATCATGGGGCGAGCCAATACCGTTCAGAATACATTGTTGCCCACGCCGGGCTTTAACAGCACGCAGAATACGGGCGCCTTCACCAGCGGTTTACAGAAGAATTTTGCAGGTGGTGGGCAGTTTGCGATCAACCATAACTGGAACTACCTCGATAGTAACCAGCCCGGGACGCTTTACCCTTCTGCCTATAGCGGAAACTTACAGGCGCAATACCGGCATCCGTTGTGGGCTGGATCCGGGCCGGAATACACACGGATTGCTGGTCCCGTGACGAGTAGCTTCGGCGGAATCACCGGGGTGACCCAAGGGGTGTCAATCGCCCGCATCAACACCGATATCTCGATCGCCGACTTCGAGAACAATGTGGTGACGATGGTTCGTGATGTAGAAGACCTGTACTGGGAGTTGTATCTCGCCTATCGGCAGTACGATGCCGACGTGGCCAACCGCGACAGTTCATTGCGAACATGGCGTGAGGTGAAAGCCAAAATGGAAGTGGGTGCAAGCGGGGGCAACGCCAGTGCCGAAGCTCAGGCACGCGAGAATTACTTTGAAATTCGCTCGCGTGTGGAGAACTCGCTGGCCAGTATTTACAGCGTCGAAAACTCTTTTCGACGTTTGATTGGGCTGGCGGTTAACGATGGTAGAATCATTCGGCCGGCTGATAATCCGTTGGAAGGGGAATACGTTGCGAATTGGGAAGTGGGTCTGAGTGAGGCCTTAACTCGCCGCCTCGAACTGCGCCGCCAAAAGTGGCAGATTAAGAGTCTTGAGTTGCAGATGATTGCTGCCAAGAGCCTGACAAATCCCCGGCTCGACTTCGTGGGTGGTTATCAATTGAATGGGTTCGGGGACAACTTGACAGGCAGTGCCCGCGACGGCCTGACTGGTCCCGGTTACGGTAGCGCCTATTCGAATCTGTTACGTGGAGATCAGCAGGCTTGGAATGCAGGCTTCCAGATGAGCATGCCGATTGGCTTTCGCTCGGCGATGGCGCAGCTTCGAAACACTGAACTGCAGCTCATGAAGGCACGGGCCGCTCTCGCAGCGATCGAGCAGGACATCAGTCACGAAGTGGCGGATGCCATTCAGAAGGTCGATACGGCTTATGTGACGGCTCGCACGAATCTTGATCGACGCATTGCTTCGGAGCGTCGAGTTGAAGCAACCACGGCGGAATACGATGCCGGGGTGCGCGACGCAACGCTCGACCTGGTGCTGCGTGCCCAGGCCAGTAAGGCTGCTGCTGAAATCTCGCTGTTTACCAGCCTGGTTCGATATAACCAGGCGATTACCGAGCTTCATCTTCGGAAGGGGACGTTGCTCGAGAACAACAATATCGCGCTCGGAGAATCGGCATGGGTTCCAGAAGCCCAAGACGAAGCATTGCGGCGGGCATGGGCGCGAAGTCACGCGATTCCCAGCGAGAACCTGGATACGAAACCAGCCGAGTTTGCATCGCCGGTTCCCTATCCAAAGACCGACCTGACGTTTCCCGGCGTTAGCACTCCTTCGCCCCGGTCGCGGTTTGCAGCACCAATGACGAATGGAGTTCCGCCTGTCCCTGCAACCGAGCCGGTTCCGACAACTGGTGGATCGGACGACGAGTAGGAGGCAAAGTTAGCCTGCACGTTGTTCGGTTAGGTTTCGGCCTGCTGAGTTCAGGATCTACCTGGCGGCCCACTCGGTAGGGCGGCAGGTTACGAACGCGGGATCGTTGAACGGACCGATTCGAGAGAATTGATCTACGTGTCGATTGACTGTAGTCCATAATCGGCGATTTTGCGGGCGAGGGTGGTGCGGTGGATTCCAAGCTGCCGCGCGGCGGGGGCCACTTGCTGTCGATTGGCGTCGAGGGCGGCTTGGAATAGGCCTGGTTCGACTTCAGCCAGGAATTCTTCGTAGAGATTGGCCCCTTGCCCGGAAGCAACAGGTGCTTGGCGTAGATCTCGGAGCCGATTGGCAGCCCACTGCTGCGCGGCTTCGCGCAGATCGATTGGAAGCTGAGCAAGAGCTGATTGGCTCGCGGTCCATTCGCTGGCCGGTGGTAAGTGTTCCGGCAGAATCTCCATGCCCCGGGCAACGATCGCAGCGTGTTCGATGACCCCTTTCAGCTCGCGGACGTTTCCAGGCCAGTGTCTGCGTTGAAGTTCGGCTTGGGCGGGCGAAGAGAGCGTGGCCTTGCTCCCTAGTCCTTGCTGGCCCGCTAACTGGAGGAAGTGATTAGCCAGGGGGACGATATCGGTCTGGCGATCGCGGAGCGGGGGCGAAGCGATTCGAAACGTGTTGAGCCGAAAGTAAAGGTCGTGGCGGAACTTTCCCGATTCGATCAGGCTCTCAAGTTGCTGATGAGTAGCCGAGATGATGCGCACGTCGACCGAAACTGGACGGTTACTGCCAACGGGCCAGACTTCACCATCGTCCAAAACCCGGAGCAGCTTCACCTGCAGGCTGGGTGGAATATCGGCCACTTCATCGAGGAACAGTGTGCCGGCGTTCGCTAGTTCAAAGAGGCCGGCGCGAGTGGCATCGGCCCCGGTGAATGCGCCTTTCATATGACCGAAGAGTTCGCTCTCGGCTACACCTGGACTTAAAGCAGCAAGGTTCACCGGGATAAAGGGCTGGTTGCTGCGTGGCCCATGTTGATGAATGGCCCGGGCGATTAACTCTTTGCCCGTGCCACTTTCGCCCGAGATGTGCACGCTGGCAGTGGTTGGGGCAACCAATGCGATCCGGCGGAAGACCTCCTGCATGGGGGCAGATTGGCCAACCAGTTGATTGGCGAGGGTCGTGGTTAAGGTTCCGTCTTCAATTTCAGCTGTTGAGCGAATGGCTCGTTCAATCGCTTGTTGAACGGTGGCGAGTTCGAAGGGCTTCACCAGGTACTCGACCGCTCCCTGCTTGATGGCTTCGACGGCTGTTTCGAGTTGGCCATATGCGGTCATGATGACGACGGGTGCGGCCTTCGATGCCTGCCGCAATTGGGCCATCGCGGCCAGTCCCGACATTCGGGGGAGCCGAATGTCGAGCAAAATCATCTGGGGTTTGTTGGCCAGGCAGGCATCAATGGCGGCCTCGGCCGAGCTGGCGATGATGGGTTGATGCCCCAAGTCGGTCACCAGCCGCTTGAGAGACCAGCAGATGCTCTCTTCGTCATCAACAATTAGGACGGTGGCCATAGAGGGGCTTTGCTTAAAGCTGAATAACGATTTGAAGCGGTTTTCAAAGCCGTCGGGCGGGGCAATTTAGGGTTCAATTTCAAACAGACGAGTCCCTGACGCCTGGCTTGGTCGCCGGTTTTATGAATTGTTCAAGCAGAAGGAATACACCCGACCACTCGCTCGGTCGGCTCGGGGGAAATCCGAGGACGCGCTCTTAAGGCAGACCACGTACTTTCCCTAGTCTAGCGTGGCGATACTGACGGAGAGTACAACGTGTTGAAAAAAGGGCACAATCGCGCAGGAACTTTATTAGTCGGAACAGGTCGTTAGATCGAAAAACTCAGCGGTTTTCGATACCGAAGCCTGCCGGGGGACGGTAATATGGCGGTTCAAGATCGCTTGCTCCCTGAAGTGATTCTTGAAAATCGCCGTCGGGCCAGGTCGGCAGGGTTGTTGACAGCTCGATGTTCTGCTGAAGCAGTCGCTGAATGCAGATGGAATGTTCTTTCCTCCAGGCAGTTTGCACGGATTAGCTCTCTCGAATTGTTGGTTGTGAGTCGAACGGGTTCTGGGGTAGTCGCAGTTGTGATTTGCAACTAATGCTCCTCATGATTCCCAAATTGACCGTCATGACCAGCGTTTCGTCAGGATGATATTGGCTGAGATGATGATCGGCCAAAAGAGACAGGACTTTCTTATGCATGGTTCGAATCGCGATGAACGATTGTTGATCGCCATTATAGTGGCGTTTGCGGCGTGCTACGGATTGGCGCGAGCAACGTTGGCTCTAAGCAATGGTGTGGAGCTGGCGAGCTGGCCGGGCCTCGTTTTGGCAGTCGAGCCGTGGTTTGGTCCTGCCCTTAAATGGGTGGGGCTGGCTGGGATTGTGGCAGGATTTTGCCGTCCACTGGGCAACAGTCAATCTCAGCGGACCTGGGGCAATGCTGCGGTTTTGTGCGCAGGGGCATGCGTATGCGCCGGACTGTTCATGGCCCCTGTGGTTGCCCTGTGGACTAACCCGGGTCACAGCCCTGAAACACAAGTAGGTGGTTTGCTTCCCGCTCACGACGCCCAGCGATACTACTCGGGCGCGATGAACCTGATTGTCCATGGCGAGTTGGATAGCTTTGGATCTCGAAGGCCGCTCAACGGGGTGGCGATTGCAACTCGGCTGTTGCTGGCTGGGGGAGACTATCGGCTAGCCATGTTGCTGCAGGCCGGCGGCGTCGGTTTGGCAGCCTGGATGTTTGCATGGACGATCGTCCGGGCTTGCGGCTGGCCCGCAGGACTATTGGCACTGGGACTAGTCTATTCAGCCGCTGCCGAGTACTCGGGGCTTTTGGTTTCTGAGCCACTGGGGCTGATGCTGGGTCTAGCTGCGGCGGGGCTGTTGGTGCGGGCTTCCAGCGCTATTTTGACTCCCGGTCAGTTTGAAGATTTCCCACGATTCACGATGGGTGTTGCTTCGCTAACGCTGGCCTTGTGTGCTCGGGCTGGGGCGTTCTTTTCACTGCCCACGCTTCTGGCCTGGGGAACGCAATTCGGACGGGCGACGGGACTGGCGATTCTGATTGGGATCATTGCCGGTTCGGCTTGGAACTTTGGTGTTCTAAAAGTGTTTGGTACGTCGTCGGGCGTGGGCCAAGCCAGTTTTGCGGTGACCCTTTATGGCATTGTGAAGGGGACCACCGATAGCCATCTGTTTGACCAGGACTTCCCGGAAGCAGCCAGCCTGAGCGAAGAAGATCGCTCGAAAATGGCCTTCGATGAAGCGCGGGCCTTCTTTCGCGAGCAGCCCTGGCAGGCTGCTGTTGGCTATGGACTTGGTGCTCGAGAGTCGGGCCCGAAGCTGCTGGCGCTGATTGAACGGGTCTGTAATCTGGGACAGCGCGAAGTGACCTTAGGGTTTGCAGTGCTGTGCATTGGTGTGCTAGTGCGATGGATTTGGTTGACCGCAACGACCCGGTTAACCAGCCTGGTACTGGCCCATGCAGTGGGGGTGTTAGCCTCAATTCCGCTGATTGTTCCGGAAAGTGGTCCCCGAGTGCTGGTCGCCAGCTTGCCATTGTTGATTGCGGGAGTTCCGCTTGCCTTCACGACAGTTCGCCGTAGCTTGCAGCGCTCGATTGCAATGCCGGGCGAACCATCGATTAACGAGCCCTGGCCTGCGATGCTTGTGACAGCAATGGGGATTTTGTTGACATTCGGTGGGCCAGTGGCAGCTGAGAGGTTCTTTAGCAGGCAAGGGCTTGTTGGAGCAGAGGACGACACACAGGCCGTAACGATGACTGCCATTGTTGGGCCAATGTCCCCTGCGGTGTACCTGAGCGAAAACGCAGCCAGTCGATCGTTTGCCCCTCGGCTGACATCAGATGTTGTGGCCAAGATCGTGCAAGAGAGCACGACCAGCGAGAACCCGGAACAACCACTGAAGCTATTGGGCGAAAACCGCCGTTTGGTTGTTCTGACCAATCTCGAAGGAGAGCGTTGCACGACTGGCTTTGTTGATCTGCCGCACGATGTTCCGCTCGAACAGAATCAATTGATCAACCTTCAGGGAGAACAGAAGCCTGCGTTCCCTGACCGCCCTTCGGTCTTTGTGGTGACCGCGTGGAAAACGGCTCAGTTACCAGTTCCTGCTGAAGAGGTCGATTCGGCTCGTCCCGATGAGCTATCTGCCGAAGGGGGTGGGCTACCTGTTGATCTCGAACAGCCGGGTATGGTTCCGCTGGAAGGGCTCGATCCTCCTGGTGAGGCGACCATCGCTGGTTCTGTTGTCCCAATTGCGCATCAGACTCAGGGACTTGGTACTGGGACTAATGAGGAGAGTGCGGGCTTTGGCCCGGAAGCATTGACAACCGATGAGAACCCGGTTGAAACCGAAATGATTATGGTGACGCCGGGAAGTAACTTGGTTGGGGACGAAGAACCTTCGGTGCTAGACCCCGCTTTTGCGTTCCAAGCAGGTGAGATTAGTATCGGCGGACCGACTGCGGGGAGTGTCTCTGACGCATCCGAATGGGAAACCGCAAACGAAATCGCAGTTTCCGTAGCAGCGCCCGGTAGTCCTGAAGCAGCAGAGCAGGCTGCCGATGCTCAATCACCGGTGAATGCGCCAGCAGCGGCTGTCGTGGCCGATGAAGATGCCCCAGCCGACGCCACCCGGCCCGATGTTGCGGCAGAGTAATGCCGCGATACGAGTTTGGGTTTGAGTTCTGCAGTGGGTGGTCGCCAGTGCTACGAGCAGAACGAGTTATCAACGCTTCTGGACGCAGTGATCTTGTTGGGTCCCGTAACATCGGAAGTTAGTCGATGCTTGGTGGACGCCGTTGGGCTTTCGTTTCCTGACGTTGTTTTTTATCGACCAGCCGTCTGCGGTTTGCGCCGGCCGATGGTTTAGTGGGGCGTCTAGGCTTAGGAGGGGCTGCTGCTGCACGAAGCAGTGCAGCCAGTTTAATCAGGCAGTCTTCGTGGTTTTTATGTTGGTCACGAAAACGATCAGAGTGGGTGATCCATTCCCCCTCGACCGTTAACTGATTTGCCTGGCTTTGGCAAAAGCGCGTGATCACTTCGATGGGCAGCGTGGTGCATCCTCGCGGAAACCAGCGAAGTGTTACCCTTGAGTTAACCTTGTTCACGTTTTGCCCCCCCGGCCCGGAACTGCGGCTGTGAGTAAATGTGAACTCCGACATTGGAACCGCTAGCCGTGCAGTGATACTCAGCGCTACTGCTGTTGATGTTGACGAGACTGCTGGTTGATTCTCGGCCATTTGATTTCTACTGAAGTGGAAGGATCTTTGCAGTCCTTCAGTCACGCCCGATAACAGAGGTTCATCTACCATCGCATTCTATGCAGATCGTTCGAATTGTTCTCGATGACTCGGAAAAATCGGGTTGGCTCGTAGATGGTTGCCTGCTGACAGTGGTGTCGGCATCAGAAAGAGTTTTCACAATCGGTCAGCCGCTTCTTTTGAGAATCCAATTCAGTGTCCAACGAGGACTCAACGCATCTCGATTTGAAGACTTGTGCTGCGAAGAGTTAGCAAGAAACGAGGGCTCGCGCCTTTCCGCTTCAAAGCAATGATCGCAAGGAGACAGAATGGCCATGCGAGCCATGAATAATCCGGGTTAACCATTTTGTTTAGGGAGGTTCCCTTACCCAGCCGCTGCAGGATCAGCATCCAAATGGTGATGCTGGTTGTATACACGGCGGCTGGTCCCTTGGGAGCAAGCCGATTGAGTTCTTCACCGGGGACCAGTTGGCGAATCAGCTCGATCGCTGAATTGATCCATGCATTCCTTGGCATGAATCCATTCTCAATCATCGTTTTGAAACCTGACAAAAAGGGAGTGAACCGTCCTTTGGTTCACTCCCTGCCCTAGTCTCGTGCCAGTTCACCCGCTTCAAGACAACTTTTTACAAACCGAGTGCCGTTGTGAAGGCGCTCTTCCGTAACAGAGTAATAGTCGCATTGAAACAAAATTGCTGTCCGAGCCATTAGGAATCGGGACTAAGTAGCTGCCTTAGGGGTCAGTTCGGGTAGGGCCTGTCGAGGTCGATAGTTGGATGAGATTCGCTGTAAGTGGTTTATTCGAATAACCTTGCGACGCTCCAGTTCTTTTGGGGGGCAACTACTCGGTACATTTTTGACAGAAAAAATTGCGGG
>JAIXVG010000161.1 GCA_027483145.1 Planctomyces sp. | reverse complement strand
GACGTTAATCAACAGGCCGGCGGCCACCGCAGAAGCGATCATGCTTGAGCCGCCGTAGCTCATGAAAGGAAGGGTGATTCCGGTGATGGGCAACAGCCCAACTGTCATACCCGTGTTGACCACCGCCTGGGTTCCAATCAGCGTCGCTATTCCGGTCGCAATGAGCCGTCCATAAGGCTCCTGGGTTGCGATTGATACCGACAGTCCCTTGGCCACTAGTCCTCCATACAATCCAAGTGTCAGTAATGTTCCCAGTAATCCCCACCGTTCACCAACCAAGCAGAACACAAAATCGGTCTGACCAGCGGGAAGGTGGTATGCGACTGGATCATCAATCGCTGTCCCCGATAACTCGCTTCCGTAAAGTCCACCGAGTGCCAAGACCAGCTTTGATTGATGTTGGTGATAGCCGTCCCCTTTCGGGGCAGGCCCTCCATCAATTTGGCTGAAGAGCGACGTGACTCGCGAACGCTGTTCGGCATTCATCCCCATCCACAACACGGGAGTGCAGGCCACTGCCAAGAGTGCAATCGATGCCAGGTGCCGCCAGCGGGCACCTGCCGCAAAGAGCATGGCGAACAAAACGGGCACAAACAGAAGTGCTGATCCCAAGTCAGGTTCCCGCAAGATCAAGAATAGCGGGACCAGCGTCATCAAAAAGGGAACAACCAGCCCGCTGAGCTGGCGGTAGTTCTCTCGAAAACGCAAGTACTGGGCGAGCGCCATAATCAGCCCCAGCTTGGCCAGTTCGGACGGCTGAAAGTCAAACAGTCCCAGTGGAATCCAGCTTCGTGCCCCATTTCTCGGGGGCATCAGCAGGACCACAACCAAGAGTGGCATGCTAATAACGAACAGTGCCCCCCCTAAGTCGATGAGCCGTCGGTAAGGGATAGCCGCTGCGGCCACCATGGCCGGGACTGCCAACGCGATCCACAAGATTTGTTTACTAAATCGGTCTTCAGACCCGGTCAGTTCGTCCGCGCGGTCAATTCCCGACAAACCAAGCGCAACCAGGGCAGTAATAGTGAGAGGGATTGAAATAGGTGTTGGAGCACGCATCAAGTAGCCAAAATCATTAAGGAGCACTCATAACCCGAAAGTAAAACCCGGCAAACGCCAGCCTCTTTACCAAAACCCTGCTGCCACCCCCAGATCAATTTGGCCGTCAGGGGGATTACAGCTTGCCAGAGTGGCCTCACCTAAACCGTTTGTGGAAAGTCGGTTATGGCGAAATCTTGGGCTGCCATTTGTTCGTTTAGTCCCCGTCAGCCAACCGGCTGGTCTTGACTCGACTCTCCTTGATACATAATATTTTGATTGGTCAAAATCATGTTCGGAACAACTCAAAAATACTTGGCAGGTAACGACTTGCACAGTCTCTTGCGATCCTCACTGTGC
This sequence comes from Planctomyces sp., assembly GCA_027483145.1. Classification (GTDB taxonomy): domain Bacteria; phylum Planctomycetota; class Planctomycetia; order Planctomycetales; family Planctomycetaceae; genus JAIXVG01. The sequence goes on along the minus strand of JAIXVG010000161.1, from coordinate 1,747 downwards.
ATCACCAGCAACTCGCCTGCCCCGATCGGAACCCCGCTTAACACGGCCGTAGCCACGGCTGCGCCCTATTGGGCCGGGCTGTTCCTTCTACTGGTCGTGGGTTGTGGCGAAGCTGCCGTCACTGGCAACGAGTCGGCCGGCGCGCAGAAGCCTACGAGGTCGCGTCCCTTAATTGTCACAACCACGTCGATTATCGCCGATCTTGTCAGAAACATTGTTGAAAAGGGGGCCACTGTGGAGTCCCTGATGGGAAGTGGCGTCGACCCTCACCTCTATCGCCCCACTCGCACCGATATCCAGCGTCTCGCCCGAGCCGATGTCATCGTCTCCAACGGCCTGCATCTCGAAGGCCCCCTGGAAGAAAATCTGGCGGGCCTCAAGAGCAGTGGCAAAACAGTACTGGCCATGTCGGATGGCCTGGCAGCCAACCAGCTTCGTTTACCGGGAGGACCAGGTGCCCCACCCGATCCTCACATCTGGATGGATGTGACACTCTGGCAAACGGCAGCCAGCCACCTTGTCGACCAACTTGGCCATCGCTGGCCCGACCTCAAGCCGCAATTGGCAACCAGTGCAAAACGCTATCTTGATCAGCTAGCGATGCTCGACCACTTTGCCACCGTTTCGCTCAGTTCAATTCCTGCTGACCAGCGGGTGCTGGTCACTTCGCATGACGCGTTCGGATATATGGGTTTACGGTACAACATCACCGTCAAGCCCGTGCAGGGAATCAGCACCGACTCAGAAGCGGGGATCAGGGATGTAAACGAATTGGTTGAGATGGTGGTTAACCAACAGATTTCAACCTTGTTTGGTGAGACCAGTACCAGCAGTAAAGCGGTCGAAGCGGTGCTGGCAGGGGCCAAGGCGCGCGGAGCCAAAGTGCAGCTTGGTGCTCCCTTGTTCTCTGATGCTCTCGGGTCGGAAGGGACATACGAAGGAACCTACATCGGCATGATCGACTGGAACATCACTCAGATTACGACGGGCTTAGGTGGTCAAGTCGCCCCTCGCCCCTGGCAGCAATCGGCCGTTTCGCCGCAACCTTAGCGCGAGTTTGTTTGGCGGTTGTGTGTGTTTCGGGATCGCGTCGATTGGCCCTTACCTGCCGCTTGCTACTAAAGCAGTCTTGTCATGAATCAGATGGTTCCACTTTCAATTCACGATCTGACGGTTGCGTATCAGCATCGACCTGTTTTGTGGGGGATCGACTACGACTCTCCAGCCGGGAAACTGATCGCCATTCTTGGCCCGAACGGGGCGGGCAAAAGCACGCTAGTCCGAGCAGCCCTGGGGCTGTTGCCCATCGCGGCTGGAAGCATTCGTTTTTTTGGCCAGCCCTTTGGCCAGATGCGTCATCGAGTGGCCTATGTCCCCCAGCGATCAAGTGTCGATTGGGACTTCCCGGTCAGTGCCATCGATGTTGTTTGTATGGGACTCTATCGCAAAATTGGCTGGTTTCGTCCGATTGGTCGGCAGGTTCGTCAGCAGGCGATGGAAGCTCTCGAGCAAGTGGGCCTGGCTGATTATGCCAATCGTCAAATTCGCCAAATGTCTGGTGGCCAGCAGCAGCGAGTCTTTATCGCCCGAGCGCTGGTTCAACAGGCCGACCTTTACCTGATGGATGAACCCTTTGCTGGTGTCGATGCCACAACCGAACGAACAATCGTGGGGATCCTGCAAGGCTTGAAGGACAGCGGCAAGACGGCCCTGGTCGTGCATCACGACCTGCAAACGGTCGATGACT
>JAIXVG010000210.1 GCA_027483145.1 Planctomyces sp. | reverse complement strand
GCTGGTGGTCGACGATAACTCACCCGACGGTACAGCCGATGCCGTTCGCCAGCTTCAAGCAACCGATGCGCACATCAAGCTGCTATCGCGGGCTGACAAAAACGGCTTAGGGGCCGCGACCATCGCAGCCTTCGAGTATGGTTTAACGCATCACTACGACCTACTGCTGAATCTCGATGCCGATTTCAGCCATCCTCCAGAGCGAATCCCCGAACTTCTGGCCGCAATGGACCGTGCCGATTTGGTTATTGGCTCGCGGTATGTTGCGGGTGGCTCAATTTCTGGTTGGGGACCAACCCGGCATATCATGAGCCGCGTCATCAACAGCTATGCTCGGCTGATGCTGGGAATTCGCTCGCGCGACTGCAGTGGGGCCTTTCGGTGCGTTCGTTTGTCGATGCTAAGCGATCTCGACTTCAACGCATTTGTCTCCAAGGGCTATGCCTTTCAGGAGGAGTTCCTTTATCGCTGTCAGCGGCTCGGTTGCGTCCTCGCCGAAGTCCCCATTGCGTTTGTCGATCGCCGAGCAGGAAGCAGCAAAATCAACTTGCGGGAGATTGTCGCGGCCGTTCGCGATATCGCTACGCTCGGTCTTCATCGGCTCCGTGGAAAATCGGTTGTGAAGCCGCAGTATGCCTCAGGCACGCCAAACCCTCGCTAGTGCGAGTGTTCAGGGCCTGGAAACTGGCCCCCCTTCACCTCTTGAACATAGGCCGCAGCGGCTCGTTGGATTTCGGCTCCTAACTGGGCATATTTCTTCAGAAACTTAGGGTTGAATTCGCCCGTCATCCCCAGCATGTCCGAGCTTACCAGTACTTGCCCGTCGCAGTCTGGCCCAGCTCCAATACCAATGGTCGGAATACGCAAAGTGGCAGTGATTTCACTAGCGATGTCGCGTGGAATCAGTTCCAGCACAATCGCGAAGGCGCCCGCCTCTTGAGCTGCTTTGGCGTCATCCAGTAACCGCTCGCGATCTCGCTGCACCTTCGACATTGATCCAATCATATGAATCGCCTGTGGTCTTAGCCCCACATGGGCCATCACAGGGATATCCGATTCGGTGAGCGCGCGAATTGTATGAGCCTGCAGCACTCCCCCCTCGAGCTTCACCGCACTGGCTCCCGTTTCCTTTAGGACTCGGCCGGCGTTTGCGATCGCCTGTTGCGGCGAAACGTGATAAGTCAGAAACGGAAGGTCGACAATCACTAGCGCCCTGCGAGTGGCACGAGCGACGATTTCTCCGTGATAGATCATCTCGTCCAGCGTCACCGGCAGCGTACTTTTCTTCCCTTGAACAACCATGCCCACAGTATCGCCAACCAGAATCGCATCGACCCCCGCTTGATCGAGTAGCCCAGCGGTCAGGAAGTCATAGGCCGTCAGGACTGCTAGTTTCTGCTTCCCCTTTGAGGCCTGAAACCGAGGGACCGTGACCACAGAAGTGGATGCCAAGGCGACTGACTGAGACATTAATGGAATTCCAGGGTAAGGCCGAAGGCGTGCTTCGGTTATGCGAAACTGGAGGAGGTGGCGTTGATCTGTTTGATGACCATCTTTGCGGAGGTCGCCCCGCTTGGCTACCGGGACTAGCATTTTCAGCGATTTGAAGGCCGCATTTTATGTATCCTTCGTCTGGTCGCCGGCTCACAATCCAGAGGCGTTCGAAAAGACTGCAGCAAAACGCGGCGCATGTGTAGAACTCTGCTCAAGCCAAATTCATCGGTTTGTGATGACTGCTCCGGCAGTGCGGGTATCACAACTGAAAATTACCAGTTTTTCTGATTTCCAAAAAAATGTGGCGGCTGGCACGCCGCGTGCGAGGTAGTGGTGTCGAGCAGAGAGGCAGGCGTTGGCCCGCACTTGCTTCGAAGCCCAAACGGAAGGCGTTTTCAGGGAAACCTGGAAACGCCTTCTGTCTTTTTAGCTGCTTTCCACCGAACTGAAGGATCGCTAATGACAGGGCAGTCCCGAATGGCTCGCTCGGTGAATGCCGCTAGGTCTTCTGGAACGCCTTGGTCTCAGTGCAATCTCCCTCTTCACTCGTGCCTTGGACATCACTCCTCGGTTGCTGCCCGATCGGCAATTCTGCCACCACGGGATACTGGCCGAATTCCCCTCCCGGTCAATTGGCTCAGCCTAGTGGTTGAGCGGCTTTTCCCAGAGGCCAATTCCTGCGGCTTGACCAGCAGCATGAGATGACTTTAGGTTGTCAGGCGCTCGCTTGCGACGAATGCTCGACTTGGCCACCCTGCGAAAGCCCTTCATGGATCGTGCCTCTTCGGCTGAACATCAGCCCCCAGGGTTCTCAGAATCCGCCTCCGGTTCGCCAACCAACATCCGGTATCTGATCGTCGCTATCGTCACCTTGCTTGCTGTGGTGATGTACTTGGAGCGAAATTGCACTGGAGTCGCCGAAAGCGCAATTGCGAGTTCACTTTCCCTCACTAAAAAGGAAATGAGCTGGGTGCAGAGCGCATTCTACTTCTCGTACGCGCTAGCCATGGTACCCGCCGGTTTTTTGAGTGACCGAATGGGACCCCGGCTCACTCTGACGGTCTTCGTCGTTGCCTGGACACTCTTTACGGGAATGATCGCAATGGCGGACGGCGTGGCTGTTCTGATCATTGCTCGACTTGGAATCGGCTTGGGGCAAGCTGGAGCTTACCCCGCGAGCGGATCTTTGCTCAAGGACTGGGTACCGGCTAGTCAGCGAGCCTTCGCTAGCGCCGTTGTTGCTTCTGGAGGGCGGATGGGGGCAGTCCTGGCCTCAGCGTTGACAGGTGTCATTATCGCCAGATCCGATTGGCGAATGCCATTTGTGATTTATTGCTGGGTCGGCTTGGGCGTGGCAGTGTTGTTTTGGCTAGTTTTCCGCAGCACCCCCGAAGAACATCCAATGGTCAATGATGCTGAAAAGGAGCTGATTCGAGGCCCCGCCAACAACTTTCTGGCGAAGCAGGTCGTCGAACCGGAAAAGTCTCGCGAACCTTTTCCGCTCCTCCCAATTCTGACGAACGTAAGTCTTTGGGCAAGCAGCGCACTGCAGTTTTTAACCAACGTTGGCTGGCTATTCTTAGCGATTTATACGCCCAGGTACTTTGAAAGCGTTCACGGTGTCGATTTAGAAACTCGCGGATTCATGGCTTCAATTCCTCCGTTTGTTGGCATCGTGGGAATGCTTGCGGGTGGCGGTTTGACCGACTGGCTCATGCCCCGCATTGGCCTTCAATGGAGTCGCCGTGCGCCGCTAGTCATTACTCGTTTCACAGCCGCTCTCGGCTACGGCTTGGCGATTGGGCTGTCACTGTTGGTTCCTCCAGGTAATGGCCCAGATTGGATGCCGTGGGTCTACGTTATCCCATTCTCCTTGGTGTACGCCTCGACCGATTTTGCCAATCCAGCCATTTGGGCGTACTCGCAAGACGTTGGTGGAAAATTTGTTGCGTCGGTAATGGCCTGGGGCAACATGTGGGGAAACATCGGAGCGACTTCTGCTCCGTTTCTGTACAACAGACTTTTGGGGGAAACGCCAACACTCACCGACTGGAACACCATGTTTGGAATCTGCGCCCTTGCCTATATTCTCGCGGGGTGCTTCTCTTTACTGCTCGATTGCACTCGCAAACTGGCTTAGTGCCACGTGCCAAGGTTGCCGCATTGGCCGTCTGAAGCTATCGTCGATATAGAGTTCGGATAAGTTCGGGGCGTTTTGAGAACCCCGTTTTTCTTGAGCGGCCGTTGTTTCCGGCCTGCTTTGTCCGATTCTTGCATCGTAATAGCCGAACGAAGGAGCGGGTCCCTTGGTGGAACGTGTTGTCATTATTGGTTCGGGTCCGGCGGGTTGGTCAGCAGCGATCTACGCAGCTCGCGCTAGTTTGTCCCCCTTGGTCTTCGAAGGGGCCATCACCGAAGAAAATCGCCTGAAGGGGACGTTGCCGTTAGGCCAACTGGCGTTGACCACCGAAGTCGAAAACTTCGCGGGATTCCCTTCCGGCAACCTGGGCCAATTCCTGGAAACAGCCCTCCCCGTCGAGCGCCGCCAGTTCATGAATGACCACAACGGGCACGGCGTGACCGGCCCCGAGTTGATGGAACTCATGCGACAGCAGGCGGTCAATTTCGGGACGCGGGTCGAAACCGATGATGTGATTGATGTCGACCTGTCATGTCGCCCCTTCAAGCTGAAAACGCTCGAAGGGAAATCGATCGAAACCCACACGCTCATCATCGCAACCGGTGCGAGTGCCAATTACCTCGGCCTCGACTCGGAAGAGCGATTCAAAAATCGCGGAGTCTCGGCCTGTGCCGTGTGTGATGGTGCACTTCCTCGCTTCCGCAATAAGCCCCTTGTTGTGGTGGGTGGGGGGGATAGTGCGATGGAAGAGGCGACGTATCTTTCCAAATTTGCCTCGACCGTCTATCTGGTCCATCGACGCGATAGCTTCCGTGCCAGCAAGATCATGGCTGCACGCGTTCTTGAAAACGAAAAGATCACGGTGAAATGGAACTCAGCCGTCACCGAAGTGCTGGGGACCGATAAGGAAGGAGTAACCGGCGTCCGCTTGAAAAACCTTCTTTCCGGGTCGGAAGAGGACCTCGCCTGTTCTGGCATGTTTGCCGCAATCGGCCACTCACCCAATACTCGGTTTCTGCGGGGTCAACTTCAAACCGACGACAAAGGCTATCTGGTCTACCCGGAAAAATTCCGCACGTACACCAGTGTCGAAGGGGTCTTTGCTGCAGGGGATGTCGCAGACAGCTATTACCGCCAGGCAATCACTTCCGCTGGAACTGGCTGTATGGCAGCCCTTGATGCTGAACGGTATCTGGCCGCAGTCGGTGTGCACTAGCCTTGTTCATTGAAACGGGCCCAGCTCACTGGTTGTCCCGTCGCTTGATCCTTAACTGTCATTGGATTGCCTTATGTTGACCTTAGCAGGCTGCCTCGCTCGTCGTCAGGCTTTGTGGAAAGCCTTGCCCGATTCGTTGGAATGGGTTCTGATTGCCGACCCGCGGCATGTGTTGTATCTGTCCAATTTTCTGGTTCAGCCCCTCAGCTTTTCCGGTGGCGAACGGGCCTGGTTATGGCTTGAACGTTCAGGAAAAGCGACTCTGTTGGGGGACAATTTTGCCCTCAGGTCTCGATCGAGCGATCCATTCGTCGATGATGAAGTGATGGTTAAGTGGTACGACCACAAACATTCAGTCATCAATCGCGACCATGCTTTGCTCGAAGCAACCAAGTCGATTGCTGATAAGCTGTTTGGTCGCCCCGGAGCGGTCGAAGCCGAATGGTTACCTCTGGGAGCCTTTGAACAATTAGGACTCGATCACGAATCCCACTCGGTCAAGCGTGAAGCGGGTGACGGCAAAGGAAAAGGTGGCCCGGCCGACTTGGGAACAATTCTCCGTCGGTTGCGTCGTCAAAAGCATCCCGACGAAATCGCGATTCTCAAAAAGTGCATGGCTGCCGGAGCTGCAGGCCAGGCCCGTGCTCGCGAATTCGTCACGCCGGGTGTCAGCGAACTCGAAATTTATCGTGAAGTGCAGGCCGCTGCGATCACCGCAGCCGGGATGCCAGCCTTGGTCTACGGCGACTTCCGGGCCTGTACTCCTGATGTTCCGAAGGCGGGCGGGCTCCCCACCGGTTACCGAGTCAGAGAGGGAGACTTCTTCGTCCTCGACTACTCGGTGGTCCTGAATGGCTACCGCAGCGACTTTACCAACGCGATTGCAGTCGGCGGCGCTAACGACGAGCAGAAACGTCTCTTCGCGATTACTCAGGCAGCGATGAGCGCTGGCGAGGCCTCACTGAAGGCGGGCAGAGCAGCCCGAGAAGTCTTTGCTGCGGTTGAGGGCCCTATTCGCGAGGCCGGCCTTGCCGATCGATTCGCCCATCACGCCGGTCACGGGATTGGTTTGGCACACCCCGAACCACCGATTCTTGTCCCCGAAAGCATTGATACCCTCCTGGCTGGAGATGTCATCACCATTGAGCCGGGGCTTTATGTTCCGGGAATCGGCGGCATTCGCATCGAGCACAATTACCTCATCACCGAAACTGGTTACGAACGACTCAGCCAACACGAGATTGTACTGTAGCGTTTCGCATTTGTAGGGCGCGGCTCGCCGCACCGTTTGCGACAGCTCGACCTCTATGTAACCAAATCGGGTCGGCCCGTGGACGAAACAATTGCAATGGTAGACCTGCAAAGGCAGTCAACCGATGTCCTCGGTTGGCTGACTAGCGAACTGACAGCCCGCAAGCAAGCCGGGCTGTATCGTGATCGGCGCGAAGTCACTTCATTGCCGAATGGCCAGTGCATTGTAAACGACCGCGTTGTGCACAACTTCGCGGGAAACGATTACTTGGGATTGGCCTTCCATCCCGATGTGATCGCCGCAGCTAAACAGGCTACAGACGTATCGGGGACCGGGGCAACCGCCAGCCCTCTGGTGGCGGGACGCACTCGCTGGCATCGGCAGCTTGAAGAGGATCTGGCCCAGTTCGAACAAACCGAAGCAGCCATCCTGTTTCCCTCTGGAATGGCTGCGAATCTAGGGACAATAGCTGCCCTCGTCGGGCCCGGGGACTTGGTGATTTCCGACAAGCTCAACCACGCCAGTCTCATCGATGGCTGCCGTTTATCGGGGGCCAGGTTAGTTGTTTATCGCGGGAACGATCTTGAAACGCTCGACCGTGCTATCGACAGGCGCGCTCAGTTTCGCCGTGCACTGCTCGTCACCGACGGCATCTTTAGCATGGATGGCACCCTGGCCCCCCTTCCCGCGATCATCGCCCGTTGTGCAGCGGCAGACATCATGCTCCTGGTCGACGAAGCGCATGGGACAGGCGTCTTTGGTTCACTCGGCAGAGGCGCGAGCGAAGAGTTATCAGTCAATGGCCAGATCCCCATTAAAATGGGAACTCTCAGCAAGGCCCTGGGATCACAGGGGGGCTTTGTTTGCGGCTCGCAGACGCTTGTTAGCTATCTGTGGAATCATGCACGCACTCAAATCTACTCGACCGCTTTGGCCCCTGCGGCCTGTGCTGCGGCCAGCGCTGCATTGCATCTGGCCCAAAGTGAGCCCGACCGCAAAGCCAAGCTGTGGGAACTAACGACCCTGCTGCGTGCTGGCTTGCAAGATGCGGGTTGTCGGTTGATCGCAGAAAGCCGTGGCCCGATCGTGGCAGTTGACTTGGCAACCCCCGAGCGGGCTATTGAGTGGTCGGCCAGACTGTTAGACGCGGGGTTTCTCGTTGGTGCAATTCGACCACCGACTGTTCCCCATGGAACATCGCGACTACGGGTCACCGTCAGTGCCGCTCATTCCGCCGGGACGGTTATGAAGCTGATTGAGCAAATGGC
>JAIXVG010000536.1 GCA_027483145.1 Planctomyces sp. | reverse complement strand
GGATGCGATCGCGAAACAACTCTGGCAAACCATATACGGTATCGGCCAAACGCCCGGCGTCCGTGTGCTCATGTCCGTACCACTTGGCGTAAACAGCTGGATCGCGCAAGCGGTAATCAGCACTCAGATCGACGACCTTCAAGCCAGCCGCCAAGAGGTCAGGAACCATTTGCATGCTTGCCACGTGGGGCAAACAGCAGAAGACTACATCGGCCCGTTCCGCCAGTTGAGCTGGCGACAAGTTTTCCAGCCGCAAGTTGATTCGGCCTCGCAGTGACGGGTGAACGTCACCCAGTTCGCCAGTTTCCGTGCGACTCGTCACCGCCGTCACGTGGGCACCGGGATGCCCAAGCAAAATTCGCAACAGCTCGAGGGCTGTGTATCCAGTTCCCCCAACAATACCGACACGCGTTGTCATCTCTCGTTCCTGCTCTTGCAGCTCGAAGCAGGGGAACACCCCTGCAGATTTTGTTCAATAGGAATGCCCTTAATGTACTGATCTCCTGCATCGGCGGGAATTCGTAACCCCATTCGTCACAAGCAAATTCGGCGATCAACACTGGCCGGGCTGACCGCATCAGACGCAGTTGATGAATTAGGTCGTTCTGGTAACCCATCGCCCGGGCTAGACTTGCCGCAGCCAAGACACCCGGCTAGAGTTGAATAGTTGTTGAAACAAGTATTCGCATCTCCGACTATCCGCAGCACGATTACACTCCAGCTTTGATCTATTCCCTCGCGACTCAAAAAACTTCCGCAGCATCCACCGATCCGTCCGGGCAGTTTCAGTTGCTAGTTTGCCCAGGCCGGTCTTCTTGAAGGTCCCCGAAATGCAGTGGCGACTAACCCGTACCTGGTTCGGTCTGATTGCCCTCCTTCTTGTCGTTACCGGGACGGCAGTAGCCGATACTCCTGCCCCTAAGCCAGCTGACCCAATGGACTGGCCGATGTGGCGTGGCCCTGAAGGAAATGGGATTTCTCGCGAAAAGAATCTCGTTACCAGTTGGTCCCCTGAAGGCGAAAACCTGCTCTGGAAGAGTGAAGAGTTAGGTGGCCGATCGACTCCTATTGTATTGAACGGCAAGCTGTACACCCTCGTCCGGCACATGCCTCAAACGCTGGAAGAGTGCGAGAAAGTAATTTGTGTCGATGCCGCGACCGGCCAAAAGTTGTGGGAAAACACGTTCAACGCCTTTCTGACCGACGTTCCCGATACCCGCGTTGGCTGGTCGAGTGTAGTGGGTGACCCAGCCACCGGGCACATTTATGCCCTTGGCGTTTGTGGCTATTTCCAGTGTATTGATGGCGAAACGGGCCAAACGATCTGGTCGCGGTCCCTCTCCGAAGAGTACGGACTGCTAACCACCTATGGCGGCCGAACAAATTTTCCGGTCGTCTTCGATAACCTGGTTATCATCAGCGGGGTGATTGTCGGCTGGGGCGAAATGGCGCGGCCGGCTCATCGAATTCTGGCCTTTGACAAATCCACCGGCCAACAGGTCTGGTTCCAAAGCACCAAGCCACTTCCAGAAGACACAACCTACAGCACCCCAGCGGTCACCGTCGTCAACGGCGTCGCGCAGATCATTTTTGGGGCCGGCGATGGAAGCATGTATGGATTCCAGCCACGTACCGGCAAGCAAATTTGGAACTACGACGTTAGCTTCCGAGGCATCAACACGGCTCCTGTTGTTATTGGTGACAAAGCCATTTGCGGCCACAGCGAAGAGAACCTTGATGACACTCGAATGGGTGCACTATTTGCCCTTGATCTCACCAAACCGGGTAACATCACCAAGGAAGGGGAGCTGTGGCGCAATAAGGAGCAGTTCATTGGTAAATGTGCTCCGCTGGTCGTCAATGACCGCGTCTACGCTGTTGACGATGGCGGGATTATGTTCATTTGCGACCTGAAAACTGGCAAATTGGTTGGCAAAACCAAGCTGGGAACGATGGGGCGTGGGAGCCCTGTCTATGGTGATGGCAAAATCTATTGCTGCGACGCAACTGGCCGCTGGTACATTTTCGAACCATCTGACAAAGGGGTGAAGAAAGTTCATTCCCTGCGCCTCGATGTCGAGGTCAACGCGTCACCAATCATTTCTCACGGACGCATTTATCTTTCAACCGAGACCGCTCTCTACTGCATTGGCAACAAGGATGTGACACCGGAAGTCGGTCCCCAGCCTGCCCTCGCCAAGGAGACTCCTGTCGAAGACGACCAAACGCCTGCTCAATTGGTTCTCACCCCTGTTGAAGCACTTGTAACATCGGGTCAGCAGCAGCCCCTGCAGGCCTTGCTTTACAACTCCAAAGGGCAATTCCTGAAAATCGCCTCCCCGGAAGAAGTCAAGTTCACGGTTGCTGGTTCAGGGACGGTCAATGAAGCGGGCCATTTCTTGTCGCCCGCGACGGCCCAATTCGAAGCGGCGATCGTCACGGCTAACATAGGCGAACTCAAAGCAACCGCCCGCATCCGTCAAGTCCCGGCTCTTCCCTGGAGCTTGACGTTCGATTCAGGAGAGGTCCCTGTCACCGGTATCGGTCTCAGATATCGTCACATTGGCCTCGACTTTGACCTGTGGCAGGATCTCAAAGGGAAAAACCCATTAGCGGCCAAGGCACTTATATTCCTCTCAACCCAGTTCGCTAACTTCGACCGGCCTGCACTTAAGATAGATGATTCGACCCCGGCCCAGGCGTGGACTGGCTTTCGTCGCTACCTGGGACTGATCGAACAAACCAACACCCAGGCCGAAGCCCAAGCCTTGCTCGACCCGGCCTTGGCCGTCTTGAAGGACCTGGGGGTCATTGCTTCATGGAGCTGGACCGGCACCGATGCGATTCCGACTCAATTGACCATTGCCAAGGGAACCCGCAAAACCACCGGCAACGGGGCCATGTGCAAAATCACAACAATCCCCAAGGGGACCCGCAGCCAGGGTTGGTTGGGTTCGCCCGCCCTCAATAACTACATCATTCAAGCCGACGTTTACGCGACTAAAACCATCGTCGCCGAGACGGCCGACCCCAACGCCAAAGTTCCAGACATCGGTATCATCAATCAGCGCTATCGCCTCGAATTGATGGGTGCCAGTCAACAGCTGAAGCTCTATTCGTGGTATCCGCACGATCAGAAGTACTATGGTGTTTCGTTCCCTTGGCAAACCGAAACGTGGTACACCATGAAGCTGAAGGTTGTGACCAGCACTGTTGACGGAAAGCTGGTTTCGAAGATTGCCGGTAAGGTCTGGAAGAGAGACGAAGCAGAACCAGACGCATGGTCAATTGAATGGACCGACTCGCCTGGCAATTCAGCCGGCAGCCCCGGATTGGCCGGTAACTCTAAAGATGCTGAAATCTTTATCGACAACTTGATTGTGACCCCAGCCGAGAATGCACAACTCTCTGCTAAGTAACCTCAACCCGACCAACCGCGAACTTCAGGTGATTTGCAGAAACTCAACGACTTAACTTCGACTACCAAGATCGGCGTAGCAGAGTATCTCGCCGAGTCGCTTCAATAGGACCGCAAGCTCCATGACGATGCCTCTCCAAACTCAATCCGCACTTAGCATTCGCATGCCATCGCAAAATGAACAACGACCAAAACGCAAAACGAGCTGGCCGAGTGAATTTTGTCTCGTCGTGGCTGGATTGAGCGTCATGCTTTGCGGCTGCCCGCAGGCCAATGTCACTCCACCGCCACCGAAAGCGGCTGTGACTGCACCTGCGAATGAGCAACCCGCCGAAGCAAAGCCAGCAGAGAAGATGGCGACCGAAGCGGTAACCGCGAATGAAGTTGCCGTTGCAGCTAGCTCAACAGAGGCCGTACCTCCCGCTTCCGCAGTAATGGCGACGTCAGCTGCTGCGACTAACGCGGCAGAGCCACCCGCCAAAGCACCGTTCGATCCCACCCAGGAAATCACCAAGCAACTCGCCACCAAGAAGGTGAACGCTGGCGATTGGCACCAGTGGGGTGGATCGATCTATCGCAACAACACCCCCTCTTCAACGAATCTTCCCACCGAATGGAACGTGGCTGATGGCACGAATATTCTCTGGGCCTCTCCACTGGGTTCACAAACCTACGGCAACCCCGTTGTAGCCAATGGCAAGGTCTTCGTTGGAACGAACAATGGCTATGGCTATCTCAAACGCTATCCGAAAACCGTGGACCTGGGTGCATTGCTTTGCTTCAACGAAGCCGATGGTAAGTTTCTATGGCAGGCCTCCAGCCCCAAACTTCCAACTGGCCGCGTTCATGATTGGCCTCTGCAGGGGATCTGCTCTGCTGTCTACGCCGAAGATACTCGCATCTGGTATGTGACAAGTCGCGGTGAAGTGCAGTGCCTCGACGTTGAAGGCTTCCATGATGACCAGAACAATGGCCCGTTCGTCTCCGAAGCAAACCAAAACAAAGACGAAGCCGACATCATCTGGCGGCTCGACATGATGACCGAACTGGGGGTCTCGCAGCACAACATGTGCAACTGCTCCCTCACGTGCGTAAACGGTGTTCTGTTTATTCACACGTCCAACGGGGTCGATGAGTCCCACATTAACATTCCGGCCCCCAAGGCACCCAGCTTTATTGCTATCGATCGCGAAACGGGAAAAATCCTCTGGACCGACGGAACTCCCGGCCCCAACATTCTGCACGGTCAATGGTCTTCTCCCACTTACTTCGAAGCAGGTGGCCAAGCCCAAATCGTCTTCGGTGGTGGTGATGGCTGGATTTACAGCTTCGCTCCCGAAGGAGATGGCAGCGGGAAAGGGAAACTCCTGTGGAAATTCGACGCCAATCCGAAGGAGTCGCTGTATCT
>JAIXVG010000324.1 GCA_027483145.1 Planctomyces sp. | reverse complement strand
CAGCCCTGCACCCACAATCCCAATACGAACTTTTGACGGCATGCGACATCTTTCGACCAGAACATTGAGATGGGAACCAACACGTACTCAACTGCAATCAGTTACGTTGTACACAACGCAGTGAGTTTCGAACCAGTCCGAGAGGCTGAATTGCCTTCGTCTGCAAACCGAATCGATGATTCCCTGGTGTTGCGACGATCGCTGATCCCTATCGACTCCAAACCAGCCATTCGACGTACACCCCGATCCCCGTCAGGGTGGCATAAACAAGGGTTAACCACAGTCGGTAGCGTCGTGCCCGCTGAGGCTGGCCGGGGGGATAGTATAACGTCGCTACGTCATCGACCTTGAGTGTGGCTTTTCCGAATGAGAGGTTATCGCGGACTTCGATCGCTGGCTCTCCAGTGCTTGGTTCAAGACGATAAACTGCCAAAAACATTGGATCCCCCTCCGAATCAACCGTCTGATCAATCCGAATGACGGTCCCCTTCCCTTGCACGGCTGTCAGCATGAAGACCCATTCATATAGCAGACACAAGCCACCGACGATTGCGATGGCAGCGGGAACAATTGTCAACAGGCCACCCTTAAGCAAATCCAGCCAATCCACAGCGCTTCACTCCTCGTGCAAGATGACCGACAAAAAAAGAGGGGTCTGGTGGTTACCAAGCTTGCCAATGGTCGCCGTCGCGCCCAACTCACCCCAGATGCTGAGCAACAACACTCCACAACACAAGTTTCGTGAATGAAACACTGTTTAATTTGTCTGTTGACCAAGTACTTCAACATCAGCGACCAACAGCTGATCCAGAAGTCGAATCGCTGCAGCACGATCGTTCACCATTTCGTTCAATTGGGCTTCGAACACCGTCGCCAACCAACCCTTAAACTTAGGCCCTGGCCGCTGGCCCCGTCCAATCAGGTCTTCTCCCGTGACTAGCGGCGTGGGGACGAGCACGTCACTGGGGGTCTGGGCCAAATAGTTTCGGCAGAACGTCCAGGCTGACAGGTCTGCATCTCGCGCCAGCAACTGGGCTCGAAACAAATCGAGAAGCTGCAGCGCACAAGGATGCCCCAGCAGGCGTTTCCGGTCAGCAAGGGTCTGCTGCATGACGGTACCAATATGCCGCGACGATCGAACAAGCCACGCAGTTTCTGCCAACTCATCATTTGAGAGCGAGAGTCGACCAGCAACTAACTTGACCAATTGATCGCTTTGTCGATCTGCCTGTGGGGCAACAGCCTGAACTACTGGCGAATCACATATCCCATTCATACCCGACACTGCGGCATGGCAGATGGCGGCCAGCGAGGTCGTGAACAGTCCCTCGTCCAGATACTCAAGAGTTCGGACCAATATTGACCAAACTGTTTCGCTGCCAACCCAATTGGCCAAGTCAGGAAAGATGGGAGCCAGCAACTCCAGTTCTCTGCACAGGCTGAGTGCCCGCGCCCGCGAAGGGACAGACAACATCCGGCGTAGCTCCTGAGCAATCCGTTCTGCACTGACCACCGACAATTGGCTGGCCATACTCCGAATGGCATCAGCCGTGGCAGGGTCAACCTCAAAGCCCAGCCCTGCTGCAAAGCGGACTGCCCTTAACATCCGCAGTTTGTCTTCGTTCATCCGCTCTCGCGGCGTGCCGATGGCTCTCAGCACGTTGCGGTTTAAGTCGGCCCGACCATCAACAAAGTCGTGAACGGTCTTGCTGATAGGATCGAAAAACATGCCATTGATCGTGAAATCGCGACGGTGAGCGTCCTCTTCTGGAGAACAAAACTCGACGGCGTCGGGATGGCGTCCATCGGAGTAAGTCCCTTCCCTGCGGAAAGTGGCGACTTCAACATCGCCCCCCTCTGCAGGACCACGGACTAAAATCACACCAAAGCTGGCTCCTACTTCGAGCGTCGATCGCTTTCCAAAAACCGCCCGCACCTGTTCCGGCCGAGCCGTCGTAGCCACATCAAAATCTTTGGGAACCCGCCCAAGTAGCATGTCGCGCACACAGCCCCCTGCCAGCAAAGCGGTAAACCCTTGGCTTACCAGCCGCTCGACGACTTGCTTCGCAAACAGATACGATGGTGTTTCGATTATTCTTCTCCTTCACCTTCTTCAAAGCTTAAGAGAGCCTGCAAAGACTGCGGTTCGGCGACGTGAGGCTGCTGCCAACCTGATTTTTGTGGGATCATCTGTTTTGTGCGCCCCAGTTCGTGGGTCCCCGATAATAACGGGTTGCAAGCAAGCTATAGCCAACTAGACTTTCCGCAACGTGTTACCAAGAAAAATCTTACAACTAAAGAAACCCGTAAGACAGGCCCGGATTGGGACAGAAGGACCTCTCAAACTCCATGCCGGACTAACCAGAAACTCGGGGTTGCCTTGATTGATGAAGGCATTGTAACCTTTGCAAAACGATGGGTGCAGAGCTTGGGCTGGCACGCGACTTGACCGGCAAATTTCTGAGAGATTTGCATTCTGCCAGCCCCGACTAATGTTTTTGCCCCATAAAGAAAAATGCCGGCTGAGTTCGGCTGCTTGACGACAGGGATGTCGCGATGGTCTTAACCAGGTCAATTCGACGAAAACTCAGCATCATTATGGTGCTGGTCACTGCCATTCTGGGCGTTTTGAGCTTCAGTGGCCTGCGTGGAATGTGGGCCTATCGCGACTCAATCGCTGAGTTTTCTGAAAGCCTCCGCAGCGCCCGCCAGTGGAACCAACTGGTCACGGCTGCTAATCCTTTGCTGGATGCTTTGACCAATCCTCATCTGGGAACGCTCAATCGCGGCAAGATCGTGGGCGAGCAAATCGCGATTGTCGAAAAAGCCGCGTCAGAACTGCGTGCTGATATCCGCCGTGCTCCGATTTCAGATGCCAAAGTGACGGTTTTGCCCCTGGTCGAAGGGCACCTGAACTCGCTCAACGAGCATCTGGCGACACTCAGGGAGATGAGCAAAGACCTGACGTCACGAGAGAAAATCGATGCGGCAGTGCAAACGGTCGGCACCATTCAAAAGTTGACCGCTTCCCTGCCTAACCTGTCATCGGGCTTTGAACGAACACTGCGCGAAGCAAAACAAGTCTATAACGCCAAAGTGACGGTCGTAACCGTCTGCAGCGGTATCGCCGTTGTCTTGATGACACTGATGTTTTACTTCATTGCTCGCTGGATTTTCTTTCCGATTCGTGAGCTTCATCACGGCACAAAAAGCGTCGCTGCTGGAAATTATGCAGTGCGAGTTCACCTGACCGGCCAGGATGAAATTGTCGACTTGGCCAATGCCTGGAACGACATGGTGGCCCGGTTTCAGGAGATTAAGACTGAACTCGATCGGAAGGTCGAAGAGCGCAGCCGACAGCTTTTGCGATCGGAACGGATGGCTGGCATTGGATTTCTGGCGGCCGGGGTCGCTCATGAGATCAACAACCCCCTCTCAGCGATATCGATGGCGGCCGAGTCGCTGAACGATCGGCTAAACGCCCATCCAGATAAATCAGAGCCGTGGTGCGAAGACGATCTGTCGGCTTTTGAGCGCTACCTGACCATGATTCGCCAGGAATCATTCCGCTGCCAGCAGATCACATCACGCTTGCTCGACTTTGCCAGAGGTCAAGATGCCCCGAAAAGCCGGCAGGACCTTGTCAAAGTCATTCAAGACGTAACAGAAATGGTGAAGCATCTGACGCAATACCGGGGACACAAGGTTGTTTTTGAACCCAAGCAAGCCTGTCTTGTGGAAATGAACTGCGCGGAGATGAAACAAGTTTTGCTGAACCTGGTGGCGAACTCGCTTGAGTCGCTCGAAGGGGCTGGCGAAGTCAAAATCGAACTGGCCGAACTGACCGATGAAGTGCTCATAAGCATTCGAGACAATGGATGCGGGATGACACCAAACGTTTTAGAGAACCTGTTTCAGCCCTTCTTCACAAACCGGCGCTCGGGGAAAGGGACGGGGCTTGGGCTGTCAATCAGTAATCGTATTGTCAATGACCATGGTGGTCGAATCGAGCCGCGGAGCGACGGCCCCGGTTGTGGTAGCACGTTTCTCATTCACTTGCCCCGTCCATTAGCGCGGCGGGCAGCTGCCTGAATTAATGACCTCGTCATCGTTTTTATTGATAGTTGATCTCACTGAGTTGCTTGTGGTGGGTTCCAGAAAATGATGTTGTTCGTACGCTATGGTAACTCATTGCGAGGCTAGGCTTTGCCACTGTCGGCCAATGCAACATTTTCTGAGTGGAGAGATCCGAACAAAAGCTGAGTCGGGATTGCCCGAAGACCAATTATCTGTTAACTGTTTGAGGCTACCACGCTTGGCACACATCTCCCTCTAGTGTTGCCAGACACGATGTCATAAGCAGGGCAAGGAGTTCGCCCCGTTGGTTACACCATCAACTGCCAAATTGCGTGTTCTGTTCGTCGATGACGAGCCGTCACTGCGTGAATTGATGAAGCACGAGATCCCCCGCATGGGGCATGATCTGACCATGTGCGAGAATGGCGAGACTGCGCTGCAAGCTGTCGATAAACAAACATTTGACGCTGCCATCGTCGACCTCCGGATGCCCGGTATCAGTGGCTGGGATGTGATTGATCATATTAAGAAGGTTTCGCCAGAGACCGAAGTGATTATCAGCACCGGCCATGGCGACCTGGAAGCCGCGATTATGGCTGTCCGCCGCGGGGCATTCGACTTTTTGCCCAAGCCTTGCAAACTGTTTGAAATTGCGGCCGTGCT
>JAIXVG010000108.1 GCA_027483145.1 Planctomyces sp. | reverse complement strand
TTGTGCAAGGGTTCGTCAGTCGCGACCGAGGACGCAGGCGGGGTCGTTCGGTCGGCATGGCTCATGATTGTCGCTGGTGCGTATCGAGGACGCTGGCTGGGGAGATCCAGCACGATGAGGAACTTCCCCTTTTCAATCAGGCGAAAGCCCTGGGGTTCGATCTCTTTATTGATGATTCGAACTGCTTCAGTGCGGGTATGGGTCGCTTGATCGCGGCGCGAGAACCGGCCGGTGGGGCCGCGCTCGATCACCAGTTCTGACTCGGTGGCAACCGCCAAGTCAGCCAGTACTTTGTCCCAAGGGGCGCTGACGTAGTTCAGCTTGACCTGTGACTTTTGGTCGCTGGCCTCACCGACCGTCGGTACAACGGGACCCGATGAAGGTGGTTTGACCTGATGAACGATCGGCTTCGGAGTTTTTTTGCCCCCCAGCCAGCTTGGCCGATCGGCAGAAAATGCCGGTCGAAGATCTGCCTGCAAGCTCCCCAGTGCCAGGCAAACGAGCAACGCTTGCTTGAATGCGCGAAGTGGATAGCTGGCTGAGTTATGGGTCATGCAGCCTTCGAACTGAACTTGGAGCGTAATGACCAATTGCGAACAGCGGGGTGAGCTTTAGGCAAAGCTGCTACGCCTTGCCATTTTTTTCCGAGTACTGCGAGTGCGCTCATTTCCCTTGTGAAATGAGCGCACTCTCTGCAATCGGTAAAGTCGGCTTCCTGGGGTACGCCGCTCCAAGAAATACCGAAGGCTTTGTGAAAATGGGTCAACTTTTCCAGCTGAGGAAGAATTGTTGGTGATGACCCAATCAAGCAGGCGGTCAATTGGCAGCAGGGATGCGGCCAGTGCGCGACAGCAATGCACTGCTGGTCACCCCATCGCGAATGGGGAGGACCATTGCCTGACCGCCAGGCCCCCCCAGCGAGATGAGGTCGCCTGCCTCATGACCGGGGATTGGGACCAGGCGAATGGTGACCGGGCGACCGGTGATCAGCCCCATACTCAAGTGGTCGAGCAAAATCGCTCCGAGGGTTTCGGTTTTGGTGTCTCCCGGAACAGGAACAAGGTCGAGACCTTGAATGCCACCTGCGCACAAAATGGAGAGTTCGTCCAGGGTCAAGTTCCCAGATGCCAAGCTGGCGGCCAGACCTTCGTCATCGGTCAGGGGGAGACGGAGTCCCCAACTGCCTGCCACCCGCGACACGGCAAATCGTGCTCCGGCTTGAAAGGCTTCGTTCATTAGCGTCAGAGCTGCCATCGTTCCAGGGGAGCCAAAATGCTTCACGCCCAAAAGGGGGAGCAAATGAGCGATGCTATCGCCGTTTCGGAGTGAAGGGGCAAGGGTTAAATCGACGCCTCCCCAATCGGCCCCGACTCTGGCGGCGATTTCCCGGCTAACAAGCTCGGCAGCTCTGGCTGCGCGGAACGCGGCTGTTTTGATCTCGTTGGCCAGTTCATCGAGCGAGCAATCGGGTTCATGGCTCAGTCTCCGCTGAAGCGCTTGCCGAATGACACGTGGAGCACTCACCCCGCCGTAAAGTACAAGGTCGGCTGCTCCGTCTGGGCAACCCACTTTACCGAAGCAATTTCCATCACTGGGGGGATTAGCCACTACGCTCATTTTGGTCGCCCCGGCTCCCTGCCGATCGGAACTGGCAAACGCAAGGCTTTGAATGGCCTGAGCAGCGAGATTAACAGCTTCCATGGGAATACCCGAGGCCTGACTTCCCGCGACAATGGCCCCATGAACTCGCCGTGTTTGCGACAGGGCCATTGGCATGCTTTCGATAAGCTGCTTTGATGCCCGTGAAACGCCCCGCTGAACGGTGGCTGAGTATCCGCCAATCGCGTCGACCCTGGTATTGGCAGCTGCGCCATCGAGCGTGCGGGCGACGTGAACGAGGTCTTGGGCTGACACGCCATCGGTCAAGCGGTCGATCGACGTGACTGACAGCCAGCGCTGGACGATTGGGATTCCCAAGTCCGACGAGACCGCCTGACAGGTATCAACAAAGTGCTCGGCTGATGAGACAATTCGCGAGTAGATGTTCTCGCAAAGCTTATTCAATTGACTGTCAACACAGCGCTGCAGGTTGATTCCGAGCGTCACCGTGCGAACATCGAAGAACTGAGCAGCAGCGGTGTCGGTCGGATAAGTATTGGAGGTGGTTCGCGACGACATAATTGCCCCTTGTCTTCTATTACTGAGAGCCTATCCGAAACCCCTCTGAAGCAGCGACGCTATTCAGTCGAATCAAGGAGTTTGAACAAGCACAACCGGGTTTTCGGATAAGCTCTTGCTGAAGAAACCTGCCACACCATAAGGCCGACTTAACTTCGAGGATTGACCGGCGTCATCGTTTCGAGGGCTGACGGATTTTGAGTGGCTGCCACGACTCGAGCGTGCTGCAGGATGATGCCCAGCCCTTCATTTTCACCTAGGTCGGCTAGCTCTCGTTGAAGCCGAATTCGATCAACCGCGACGGGAATTGCGAGCAGAAACCGACCAGTGAAGTGATCGGTCCCTGTCTCTGTCGTGGCATGCAGGTCGGTGACCATGATTCCTTCGCTGGCGAGCCGAAGGATTAGGGTTCGCAAGCTGCCAGGGCGATCTTTGCCAAGGACTGTCAAGCAATATGGCTCGGTCGGTTCAGCATCTTTCGACTTCCAGCCGGGACTCGATTTGCTGGGATCCTCGATGCAAATCTGTGCGTCGAACGCTTTGCAGAGGGAACCAAGGTGCTCGACGATCAGATCGGCCGTCCGGTTCTCGGGAAAATCGACCGCCATAATCATGGTGAAGTAGTCTTGAATGACGGTCTGGCTGACTTCTCGCAAGTTGCCACCCAGTTCGCTGAGGCCGTTGCTGATGGCGGTCAAGAGGCCAACTCGATTTTTAGCCAGGAGCGTCATTACGAATGGAGTAGTCATGATTGCGTCCTGCATTAATTTGTGATGGTGGCAAGAGTTCCGTTCAATTGATTCAAACTTCCACCAGCTAGTGGTGCGTGTATCAATCAATCAGCCTCATTGCGGCGAGGAACATGGTTTGGAATGGTCATCTGCTTTTCAGTGACTTTTGGAAGTAGCAGGTGCGAAGTTAATGGTAGGACGAATACCGATATCGAGCGGCCCAAGCCATTGCGGCAACGTCAAGCAGAAAAGAATGGCGGAGGGAGCAAGGAAGTGGAAATTCATACAACTGTTCAGTTCGATTTGACAGACGAAAGCGATGATCCTTTCAAGCATTCAAGTATGGTACCGCAAGCATCCGGTCGCGATGCGACTGCCGGGAGCTTCGGGCGATTCGCCGCCCACTAGTCTATCAGTTAGTCGTGCCCGGGTCAGCGATTTAAGGGCAACTCGCTGGGAAATCTGTGGTGTCCGGACTTCACTCTCAAAATCAGCGCGGC
>JAIXVG010000418.1 GCA_027483145.1 Planctomyces sp. | reverse complement strand
ATGCAGGTCGTCAGGTCGAAGCGATGAAAGCCTCTGTAGCGAGCCTTCACGGGAACGGGCTGCTCGGGATACTCGTAAACTTCTGTGAACGTTGGACGCTCGTAAGTTCTCCACCACGAGAGGGCTGTCACGCGTAATCCGTCCGCAACGGTATAAACGGCGAGCCAGACGTTTCTCAACCAGTTCCGCATGACGCTTACTACGACCCTTTCATCCCGAAGGAGAGGTCCGACCGATCCCCCGTCGAATTCTAGGCGACTGTCAGACGGCTGAGAAGTTTCTTCGCCTGCCTGCCCATGAAATCTTGAGAATACTGCCGTTTAAGCGATTGGCGGCGAAGGGCAAATCGATCTTCAAGCAGCCTTGCGATTTTGCACTTTAGCACGGCGGCGAGCCAGTTTCCGCTCGACCTCCAACGTCCAGCTCCAGCAAAAGGCGTAAGTTTCGTCGGCCAGGGAAACTTCAGGTCGGCTAGCGATACCCATTTTTTGGAAGGCGACCAAACTTCCCGCTTGCCCAACTTTAGAAAAGTGGGGGTGCGATTTGCAGAATCGGTCAACCGCCAGTTTCACCCCAGAGTGGTCGAGACCGTAGTCGTGCAGGCAAACAATCCCACCAACGTTCAATAGCCTTGTCCAACGCAGATCGCGCATGACCGACCACAGATCGTGGCGGCCGTCAATCAGCATGAAGTCGAAAGACGCCCCTTCGGCTGTTGCGGCGGAAAGAGCATCGTCGCTGGTCGAAACTTTGAAATCGACCAGCGTGTCGTCCAGTTCATGCTCGCGCAGATTTGCGCAAACTACTTCTAATTGCTGGGGAAAGTAGGTCATCGGATCAACAACACGAAACTGCGCTGGCTTGGCTGCTGGTAACGCAGCCAGCATGCGGCACAGGGTTCCGCCCGCTGCCGTCCCGACTTCGAGATGAAGACCACTAAAGGCCTTCTCTCCAATCAGCCCGGTCAGAAGTTGCAGCTCTGCGGGAGTCATTTCTGGTTCAAGTGTTGTGGCACAGCGGCGCATTTGGCTTATCCTAAATGACTGATCCGAAAACCGTCGGGCTCTCTGAACGTTGTCTGCAATTATCGGGCTTTAGAACAGGCACAAACCGGTTTTCGGACAAACTCTATGCTGCGAACTGGTCGATTGCGATTTGTTGAAAGTGGTTTGCCAGCCGCCTGGCCATGTCGGCTGCTCCGAATTCAGTACTGACAGTTTGGTAGCCCGCGGCAGCGAGCTGTTCACGCAGATCGGGCTGTTCGAAAAGCTGGTCAATCGAACGGACCCAGTCATCGGGTTGCGTAGCGAGCATTCCATTCCGGCCATGATCGACGAAGTCGGCATTCATTCCGACAGGACTGCACACAGCCGGTACCCCAAGGGCCATGTATTGTAAGGCTTTGCAGCCGCACTTGCCGCGTGTGAATGGTGTATCAGGAAGGGGCATTAAACCGATATCGAAGCTGGCGGTTTCGGATACTTCGTTTTCGGGTGTCCACGGAATGAACTCCCAGGTAACAGGTCCAAGTGTCGAAAAATCGATCCCCTCGGTCGTGTCGGAAATCACCTTCAGATGCAAGCTGTTCGCATTCTTAGCTCTAGCCAGCGCTGGGAAAATCGGATTCAAATAATGGTTTGAACCCTTTGACCCCGTCCATCCAATCACTAATCGTTCATTGGGTTGTGGCTTGCTTACTTTGAGCTGAAACCGATCGAGGTCGATCGCCGTCGGGACAACGACAACTCGACTCGAATAGCGCCTTGATGTTTCAGCCAACGTACGATTACCACAAATCACAAGATCGGCCGCGCGGCAGGTCGCCGCAAAACGCTTGAGTCGCTTCCGGTCTGGCTGACCATTGGGCCGCAACATCACGGCATCGTCCACGTCATACACCAGGTGTCGCGATAACCGTCGGATGATCGCCAGTTCCCACGGGTGAAACAGCCGCTGCTGAATGATCGTGACATCGCACGTTCGCAGTCGGCCATAAGACCACAAGCGCTGAACGAGTGGCCGCTGAACAAACACCGGTACAACTTCGTGCCCGGCTGCTTCCCAGTGCGGGATCATTTGCCCGATACGGAATCGATAGCTGGGCCGAGTTCCCCGGGGGGCGATAGCGGCAATACGCATGACGTTAGGCCGCCGATCGAAGGGAGGCCGGTGCAGGAATGGTCGCAGTCGCTTCCTTCGGCTTCACCGCCACAGCGACAAGCTCACTACCGACAGCCTGATTACCCGCTAGCAGGAAACATAACTCGGCCATGGCCAGTAAATGGCTTTTCCGACGCTGCCACCAGGAGCCACGCTTGGACAATGGCTCCGAAACATGATCGGCAATCAGCATTGAGGCACGCAGAATCTTGGCTGTTTCTCGCGCGGTTGAGAAGACCCGGGGTTCGTTGAATCCGACTGTGGTCAAGAGGCTGGTCATACTGGGAACAGTATGCAAATAGAGGTGCCGTGGCGGATCAAGGGCCATCCAGTTCTGTCCCATCATTTTGTGGCCGATAGAACCTACATTGGGCGTCAGCATCACAAGACGGCCACCGGGCTTCAGCAGCCTGAAGCACTCACTGACTGTTTCAGCCTGATTGGGAACGTGCTCGATCACGTGACTTAGGATCACCGCGTCGAAGCTGGCTTCAGGAAACGGGCGATCAGTCAACGAGCCACAGGTCGCCGTCAGGCCTTGAGCTTTGACCGTATCAACAGCAGCCTGATCAAAATCGAGTCCTTCTGCTTTCCAGCCCAGCTTGCAAAGTCGCCGAATGTTGCCGCCATTCCCACAGCCCACATCGAGTAACCGTCCTCCGGGAACTGCGGGCAGAAACATGACAGAGTGATCGAGCCGAGCGCGGCGTAGCGGAGTCAACCAGGTGAACGCAGCCATCAGCGAACTGAAGATCGACTTCCTGGCCAGCGGGAAGCCATATTTCTGAGCGACATAGGCTGATTTGACTTTCGCCGAAGTCGCCTCAGTGCCGGTTGTCAGGCGAGTTGTATCGACCCGTTCGTCTGCTTCGTGATGTGTGTAATAGGTTTCGTAGAACGCCCCCAATTCTGAGGGAGCAGGCATAGGATCAAGCCACATCGCGGCACATGCCTGATTACCGCAACGCTTCACATTCCAGTTGCCAGGTGCGGTGAAAAGGCGATCTGCCAGGTCGGTGTAGACCGTTTGACCGTGCGAGCCGCAGAACTCGCAGTCGCTTATGCCGCTGGCTGAAATCGGGGTATTTGGATGTGTGTTGCGGTCCATTGAGGTCCCTCTCTCTGGTCGACTTGATCATGTTGTTAATGATATTGGGAGCAACGGGCGAATCACCAAACCTGCTGAGTTTCGCACGCCTTCCAGATGGCAACAAATTTGGCCGGGAGCCGAAGCGAAAGGGCTGGTTCTAAGCTTCTCACGCCGCCCTGGCAGCCGATGACGACGCCAGCGGTACTCTCCAGAATGCCCCTGAGGCATCGATGCGGTGGATTTCGGCATTAATCTGGTGGGTTTCGCGAAACTCGTGAATTGCGTCGCGGCAGCCAGCCCAGGTGTAGAAGTCGTCGACGACGACAAACCCGCCGGGAACCACTTTGGAATAGAGCGGCTTCAAGATGTCCATCGTCGATTCATAGAGATCGCCATCAAGTCGCAGCAAGGCCAGGGGACCGGTCTGGGCGGTTGGCAATGAATCACAGAACCAGCCCTTCAGGAACTTAACGTTGTCATCCAACAGTCCGAATCGCTCGAAGAGGGCCACAACATCTTCCTGAGGAACCTTCAGAAAGTCGCAATTGGAAAGGTCGTGCCCTCGATGCTTGGTGTCGGCGGCTTGCTTGGGGCGCGGCAGCCCTTCAAACGAATCAGCCAGCCACAACTTACGGTCACCCAGGCCCAAGCGATTCAGCGTTGCCTTCATAAACAGGCTGGCACCACCCCGCCAGACACCAGCTTCCAGCAAATCTCCTTGAATTCCTTCGGCTGCAATCTGCTCAATCGCCAGTTGCAACTGGTCAAGTCTTTTGCGGCCGACCATTGTGTAGCCGAATAGCGGCCAATCCATCCCTTCGGCTCGTTTTTCGGCATCAAACTCATTTGCCTTCACCAACCGCAGCCCACGTTTGGCTAGAGCCTTCAGGAACCACTTGCGAATCTCCTTCGTGATCCGAAACCGGCCGGTGTAGCTTCCGTCAATTAGCTTCCAGGCGCTTTCATCATACATCGCACCAGTCAGACAGTCCTTTAGCAGCTCGAGGTACTCGTCACCTGCTGCCCTGCTTCCTGCAATACTCGTAGCCATTGCGATCCCTGCTAATGGTTAGACTTCGTTGGCACTAAATGACAGCGGCAACCTGTCATGATGATCACTGGCGCAGGCAGATCCCCGCGCGATTTCCTACGGTTGAAAAAATGGTAGCGAACAACTGGCGATGCTGCTTTCAGGCCGCCCCAGTTCGCGAATCCGGCAAAATCTCAACGAAAGGTCTTAGCCACTAAGACGTTTCGTGCCAATCCCAGTTTTCCAGCGGGCCTTGTCCATCCGAGCCGATTTTGCGGGTTGTTATGGATTTAACCTGCTCGATGCTTAAACAGAGGCTGGGTATTTGAGGCATTTTGGCGACATTTCGCCGGTTTTCCCCAATTCACGAGCTAGGTTTGAATTGATGGTTGCTTAGGTTGCGCCCGAGGTCTCTTTTCGCATGGCCGCATCCCTTAGCGAGTTTAGTCGACTGCACGATTTTTCCCCGTTTTGTTGACTGCTGAATATCAAAGGTCGAACGTCTATGCCACCCGCACCCTTTACTCCTCCACGTGGTCGTTCTGGTCTTTCTTCTGAACAAGATTTCGAAACGCTGAAGCGGTTGATTCACGGCAAGCTGGTTGAAAAGCTCGACCTGTCTCGCTTGGGCGATCTCGAAGGGGACACGCTCCGCCGCGAAATTCGGCTGGTAGTTGAACACCTGTGCGATACCGAAAATCCCCTGCTGAACCGTTCTGAACGGGAACGCCTGATCGAAGAAGTTCTTGACGAAACCTTCGGATTCGGTCCATTGGAGATCCTCCTTAAAGAACAGGGGATCGCCGATATCATGATCAACGGCCCAAAAAACGTTTTCGTGGAAAAGGGTGGCCGGATTCTGAAGCATGACGTGACGTTTCGCGATAACGACCACCTGCTGCAGATCCTCGACCGAATTGTTTCGCGAGTGGGGCGACGAGTTGACGAAACATGCCCGATGGTCGATGCCCGCCTGCCCGATGGTTCTCGCTTGAACGCCATCATTCCTCCGCTTGCCCTCGATGGCCCTTCGCTGACGATTCGTCGTTTCGGTTCGAAGCCGC
The DNA here is from genome assembly GCA_027483145.1 of Planctomyces sp. GTDB lineage: Bacteria > Planctomycetota > Planctomycetia > Planctomycetales > Planctomycetaceae > JAIXVG01. Next base: position 14,329 of record JAIXVG010000418.1, on the reverse strand, counting down.
TGTCGTTGGAAGACCTGATTAAGTTTGGTGCGTTCACGCCAGAAATGGTGATGCTTCTTGAAGGGGCAATGAAGGCCCGCCTCAATTGCATCATCAGTGGTGGTACCGGCTCTGGTAAAACTACGCTTCTGAACACGCTGTCGAGCTTTATTCCTAACGATCAACGCGTAATTACGATTGAAGACGCTGCCGAATTGCAACTGCAGCAAGAGCACGTTCTGCGACTGGAAACTCGTCCTGCCAACATCGAAGGCAAGGGGCGCGTGACGGCAACAGACCTCGTTAAAAACGCCCTGCGTATGCGACCCGACCGGGTGATCATTGGGGAATGCCGCGGTGCGGAAGCCCTCGACATGCTTCAGGCCATGAACACGGGCCACGAAGGCTCTTTAACCACGATTCACGCCAATACACCGCGCGATGCTGTGTCGCGTCTCGAGACAATGATCGCGATGGGCGGGGTCGATATTCCGATTAAGGCTGTTCGCCAGCAGTTTGCTGCAGCGGTCGACATTATCATTCAAGCGAACCGTCTCCAGGGGGGACCACGAAAGATCACACACATCACCGAAGTGTTGAACATGGAGCAAGAGACAGTGGTGATGCAAGACATCTTCTTGTTTGTTCAAGATGGTATTGGTGAAGATGGCCGGGCGTTTGGCCACTTCGAATCGACCGGTGTGCGACCAGCGTTTATGGCCAGATTGGAAGCGGCTGGTGTCCGGTTGCCAGCGAACTTATTCCAGCGGCGACCCGTGGGCCGCTAGGTGTACGTCCATCTGATACCTGTTCCGATCGCAGTCGACTTGACGAATTCCCGCTCGCAGGCTTCTTGCAGCAAAGATGATTAATCATGAGTCCAATTCTTCTTTCAATCTTCGCGTTTGTGGCTGTTGCAGCCATGATCGGCGCTGTAGCGAACATCCTTGGACTGTTCGACCGAACGAAGGCCGAAGACCGCCTTGAAATTCTGGCAGGCCCCAAGTCGGCTGCCGAAGAACTCAAAGGGGTGATGAAGGACGACCGGCTGGGTTCGGGGGCCACGGGTATCAAGACGGCCCTTGGCAAGAATGTCGACGGATTATCACTTTTGTTTGAGCAGGCCGATTCACCAATCAGCCTCGAGATTTTTAGCGCGATTTCAGCCGGATTGGCCCTGGTGGCTGGTGTAGCCGTCTATGTCTCCCGAATGCCTGTTCCTGTGATTCCACTGGCTGCCGCTGCTGCGGCAACACTGCCGTTTTTGTGGCTGCTATGGCGACGTGCTGGCCGGTTCAAGAAATTTGGGCGTCAATTGCCCGATGCTCTCGAGCTGATCGGTCGTGCGTTAAGGTCTGGTCATAGCTTGGCGTCTGGCCTGCATGTAGTGGTCGAAGAAATGCCCGAGCCGATTTCAACCGAGTTCCGCAACGCCTACGAAGAGCAGAATTTGGGTGTTCCAATCGAGTATGCGCTAAAGGGGATGCTGAAGCGCATGCCCAATATGGACTTGAAATTCTTTGTGACGGCTGTGGCCATCCAACGGCAGACCGGCGGTGACCTGGCTGAAATTCTCGACAAGATCGGCGAAGTGATTCGCGAGCGATTTAAGATTCTGGGGATGATTCAAGCATTAACCGGCGAAGGCCGCTTGAGCGGTGCCGTGCTGATGGCCATGCCGATCGCCATTTTCTTTGCTGTGCTGTACCTGAACCCTAACTATGTGATGGTGCTGTTTACGACCGAGCTGGGCAAGAAAATGATTGCAACCGGAATCATCATGCAAATCCTGGGTGCAGTCTGCATTAAGAAGATTATCGATATTAAGGTTTAGTGATCGATTGATCGGGTTTGAGCAACGTCTGACTCGAAACGTTTTGCGCTTCGGCCTCTGACTACAACAGCATCACTTCGCGACATCTGCAGCCGTTAGGATTCATCATGGACTTTACCACAATCCTGCCAATTGCCATTTTCGGCGGAATCACGATCGCCGCTTGGGCGATTATGTCTGCCTTTGGTGGCGAAGACACTCGAGCGACGGAGCGACTTGAAGAGTTCAAGAATCCGCTGTTGCGCGACAAGAAGAATCAGAAGAAGGGACTCGCAGCCGCCATTGATAAGGCGGCCCCTGCTTTGTCGAAAGCCCTTGGCAACAAAAGCGAACTCGAGCAGAACGAGCTTCAGGTGCGGCTCGCGAATGCCGGTTACAACAATCCTCAGGCTGCAACGTTGTATCTCGCTCTGAAGACGCTGATGCTGATCGGCGGGGCCAGTCTGGGCGCTGCGTACGGCCTCACGTTTTACGGACTCGATCAGTCTGGCCTCACCGCAATTGCCCTCGCTGGTGGGATTGCGTTTTACATTCCTGAAATTGGTTTGTGGTGGCAGGTCAGGACTCGCAAGGAAGCGATCTTCCTGTCTCTGCCAGACGTACTCGACTTGCTGGTGGTTTGCGTAGAAGCAGGGCTTGGTCTCGATGCTGGCATGCGGCGAGTATCAGAAGAATTGAAAGACACTGCTCCCGAAATCTGCGACGAAATTGCACTATGCAACCTGCAGTTGCAAATGGGCCGGAACCGCCGCGAAGTGCTGCACGACTTGGGGGTTCGCACCGGCGTCGATGACGTTCGTGCTTTAGTCGCCATTTTGATTCAGGCCGACCGCTTCGGCTCATCCATCGCCCAAGCATTGCGAGTTCAGTCCGATTCGATGCGTGTCAAACGGCGTCAGATCGCCGAAGAAAAAGCTCAGAAAACTTCGGTCCAGATGCTCTTCCCGATGGTGATCTTCATTTTCCCGGGGATCTTCGTCGTTCTCGTCGGTCCCGCAGCGATCAAGATGATCGATCAAATGCTTAACAAGTAGTGAGGAAGACGCTTGCCTGAAGTAGGCATCGAAATCAAACGGATTGCGTCCTACGTCGCGTGGGAACAATGTTCACGGTGATTCGTTTCTTTCGCCCTTCGAGACGTCTATCCCAAATATCGAGAGTTTCTCGGTTCACGATTCGCTAAACCGACCGCAGTCGATTGCGATCCTCTCAGCGGCCTGGCCTCTTCTAAGCACTCGCCGTCAATGCTCCAGCCCGATTCTAGTGTTCTCCGTCACCCGTACTGGGATCTTCGGACGAAACGCCATCCAGGCGACCTCACCCGCCTGCAGAAATGCCCAAGTCCGATTCAGGGGAGTCGTTTCCAGCTTTGGTAGCTGCAATCGGTCCGTTTCAAGCAGAATACTAGACACTTCCAAACTACTGTTCGGCCCGGTGCGCTGGAAGTTGGCGGGGAAATGAATCACAATCCTCCGGCAGGGGCGGTGCCAACCGAGTGAGTCTTCGCATCTGGATCGTTCACGTTCTCCGGCATTGTTTCAGCCCACGAAACCTGAAGTTCGGCTGGACAGCTTGTTCCGCCTGTGCTTGGGTGTCGACCAAGCTGAGGCCCGTTCTTCCAAGTGGTTGCCAGCGACGTCGACGCAATTGTCCAATTCTCAAGTTCGCAGAAAGTATCGTGAATGGCTCGTAAGGGTGAGCAGTTTCGTGGTTTAACTGTCGCTATCGTCACTCCGTTCGTTAACGGAAAAGTGGACGAGGCAGGGCTGAAGAAGCTGGTCGATTTTCAGATTTCCCAAGGAACAGATGGCCTCTGCCCGGTTGGAACGACGGGCGAAAGCCCCACTCTTTCCACCGAAGAACACGAGCAGGTGATTCGGGTTGTCTGCGAGCACGCCCGTGGCCGAATAAAGGTGATGGCCGGGACCGGGTCAAACAGCACCCACGAAGCGATCAAGCTGACCGCTTTCGCCAAAGAGTGTGGTGCCGATGGAGCGATGATGGTCGCCCCTTACTACAACAAGCCAATGGGCGAAGGCTTCTATCAGCACTTCAAGGCGATCACCGAAGCGGTTGATCTCCCAATCATTCTGTATAACATCCCTGGCCGCACTGCCAAGAACATGGAGCCAGATGTTATTGCCCGCATCGCCGAACTACCGACGGTCGTTGCGATCAAGGAAGCAACAGGCTCGATGGATCAAGCATCGCAGGTGTTGGCCTTAACCAACTTGACGGTCCTTTCCGGGGACGACAGCCTCACCCTGCCGCTCCTTTCGATGGGCGGTAGCGGAATCGTATCGGTTGTGGGAAACATCGTCCCTGCCGACATGAAGGCGCTCATCAACGCGTTTTCTGCTGGCAATTTGAAGCTGGCTCAAGAGCTGCACTTTAAGCTTTTCACCTTGTGCCGCGATCTGTTAGGGGTCGCAACGAACCCAATTCCCATTAAGGCGGCGATGCGATTATTGGGCCGCGATACAGGTGAACTTCGATTGCCTCTGACCCCGCTATCGCCCGCGGAAGAGGCTCGTTTGCGAACGACACTTGTTAATTATGGCTTACTTAAGTAGTTGGGCTTTGTGGTGCTTGCTTACCATGATCGTGCAGTCACCGTTCAGCCGTTTCAACCAATTCTTCCAATTTGTGATTCAGGGAACCGTTATGCAACTCATTCTTTGTTTGGGCGGCTACAGGGTTAAGTCGAACCTGCAGATGGTTGTGGGCATCGCCACCATCGCCTGCTTGCTGGCATCGGTTCCATTTGCCGTGGCCCGCCAAGCGACTCCGATCAGCGAGAACTTTGCAGCCACCTCAATCGACCTCGGGCTGGTTGTGAGCGATGTCGATAAGACCGTGGCGTTCTATACGAACGTTTTAGGATTCAAAGAGCTAGCCGGTTTTAGCGGCGATGCCGATTTTCTGACAAAAGTAGGCCTGACCGACAATCAAAGCATCACCGTCCGGGTGCTGGCATTGGGGGAAGGGCCGAATGCCACCAAGTTGAAAGTGATGAGTTTTAGTCAGGTTCCGGTTAGCCGCGTCGACCAGACATTCATCCACAGCGCATATGGCGTCCGCTATTTAACGGTGCTGGTCAAGGATTTGAATCTTGCGATCGAGCATGCCGCAATGGCGGGGGGTAAGCCAATTGCGCAAAGCCCGCAACCCTTGCCAGCCAATCTGGCCCCGGGGATTGGTCTCGCCAACTATCGCGATCCTGATGGAAACATCGTGGAGCTGGTCGGTCCGTGGAAGTAACCCCTGTATCCGATGCAAGGTTACTGGGTCGACTGGTTGCTAGCACTGCGGCAAACATCGGCATTATCAAACATTGTTGTTATGCAGTGGAAATGCTTCGCGATCAGTGCTGCGAGCCACGTTAGGGGCTAAAGAGGTTTGGACGAAAGCATTCCACAACCGGCCCCCATACACGAATTGGTCGTTAGCAACCTACCCTATCTGACTGCAGATCAGCCGGGGATCGGGGGGACGCTGAAGGCGATCCCTGCTGACTTTGTTGTCGAAGAGATCCCGGCCTACGAGCCTTCGGGTACCGGCGAGCACTTGTTCTTGTGGATCGAAAAAGAGGATATCTCGGCCGATTTCCTCATCCGCACTTTGGCACGAAGTCTGGGCTGTCAGCAGGGCGATATCGGCTCGGCAGGTCTCAAGGACCGTCGGGCTATCACGCGGCAATACGTTTCTGTACCTGCCAAGTGCGAGCCGCAGCTTGCGCTCATCAACGAGCACGGTATCCGAATTCTGCGCGTGGCGAGGCACGGCAACAAGCTCCGTCCAGGGCATTTGCTCGGCAACCGGTTTGAAATCACGTTAAGCGGCGTTTCTGCATCAGCCATCACGACCGCCCGGAAGGTGTCTCAGTTACTTGTTGATCGCGGCTTTCCCAACTATTACGGAGAGCAGCGCTTCGGTATCGATGGCGAAACCCTGGAACTGGGTCTGGCACTCATCAAAGGGACCAAGACCGCTCGCGATATTCATCCTTCGAAGCGACGGTTTCTGCTGAAGCTTGCTCTATCCAGCGTCCAGTCATGGCTATTTAACGAAGCCTTAGCCGCACGGCTAATTGCTGGAACGCTGGACGTTGTTCAGCCTGGCGACGTGATGGAAGTGGTTGAATCGGGGGGCAAGTTCGTTGCCGAGGATGTAGCGGCCGAACAACCCCGGTGTACAAGTTACGAGACCGTGATTACCGGCCCCATGTTTGGCCCGAAAATGAAGCAGCCAGCTGGGGAGGTTGCACGCTGGGAGGCCGAACTGCTGGCCAAGCATCAATTGCAGATCTCTCAATTTGCTAACTTTTCACAACTGCTAAGCGGTACTCGTCGGCCTTATCTCATTCGTCCCGCAGCCATCGATGTCCAATCGAACGATCGAGGTTTAGTCTTCTCGTTTACGCTTCCTTCTGGCGTTTATGCGACGACTCTGCTTCGAGAGCTGATGAAAAGTAACGACCTCGCCGGCCCGTCCGAAGAAACAATCAGCTAGTGTCACGTCTCAGTCAGACAGACCAAAAGTCCTGTGTGCAACTGGCTTCGCCAATGTCTTCACCTTAATGATCCGGAACAGACCGGCATGGTCATCTCAAGAAGCATTTCTTCGTGATATTCTTCCTGCGCCCGCGAAATACGCCACCCGTTATCAACTCAGCGGTCTTGTCTCCGCTCGTGACTCTTTGCCTAAACGTGAATTTCCCTTCAAGATTCCGGTTGCTAATAAAAATTCGCTCGCATGCTCCCTCGATTGGGTTGGACGCATTACCTTAGAGCCTAAGCGAATTGTTCCTGATCGAACGCAAATTCTTTTCCTGGGGAGCGCGGTATGGTCTACCTGAATCGGATCTACACCAAAACTGGTGATGCGGGCGAAACATCGCTGGGGAATGGCGACCGAGTTTCGAAGACCCATCCTCGGATTGTCGCCTATGGGTGCGTTGATGAGCTGAATTCGGTGTTGGGCATGGCGCTAGCCCTGTCACTTCCCAATGACATTGCGCCGCAACTGACCCATATCCAAAACGATCTTTTCGATTTGGGTGCAGACCTGTGCGTCCCTGAGACAGAAACACCCACCGAACATCCGCCGCTGCGAGTTCAAGAGGCGCAGGTCTTGACGCTGGAAAAATGGATCGACTCTGCGGTCGATCAACTGCAGCCACTCAGCAGCTTTATTCTACCGGGAGGAACTCCAGCCGCCGCAGCCTTGCATGTGGCCCGAACCGTTTGCCGCCGGGCTGAGATTCTGGTGCTTGAACTGTCGGGCCGTGAACCAGTTAACCGGCAGGCCATCATGTACCTGAACCGACTGTCAGACCTCCTGTTCGTCCTGGCTCGATTGGCGAACAACAAAGGTCAGGGAGACGTACTGTGGGTCCCGGGAAAGTCGAGAAGCCCGGCCGAATAGCACATCGTCGACTACAACCATAAGATTCAGAAACGAAAGTCCTGTAGAAGATTGTTCAGCAGAAGCTGCGACACTCGGCGAGTGCGACCATGAGGCACTAACGGCGGTTAGCGGCGCTCATAAACACGAACATAGTCGACCTGCATCTCGGCTGGGAAGTCGGTCGTTGCATCGGGGTTGCCCAGAAAGTTTCCACCGACTGCCAAATTCATCAAGATGAAAAATGGTTGATCGAACGGAGCAGGAAACGGGGCTTTGGGATCCTTACCGCCGCCAGCGGCTGGTCCATTCGTCGACCATTTGGAACGGGTTTGAAACAGAACATCATCGACGTACCAGCGAATTTCAGTGGCCGTCCACTCGACACGGTAAACATGAAAGTCTGTCGCCAGTCCGCCGTTCGGTAGGTCGTAATTCTCAGTCACCGACTGATTTCCAGGCCAGCGATCGCCAAAGTGAAGACTCCCCGAAATCTTGCTGGGTTCTTGTCCTTTGATTTCAACCACGTCAATTTCGCCAGACGCGGCCCATCCGCCGTACTTCTCTTCGGCCGGCAACAACCACAGGGCGGACCACAGTCCCTGACCCGCAGGAAACTTGGCACGAAACTCGAAGCGACCATACGTCTGAGCAAATAGGGCAGAACCATCGCGGCTGCGTGATTTAATGCGGGCCGAGGTGTAACCACTTCCCTGGTACGACTGCTTCAGCGCCCGAATTCTGAGCAGCCCCTCTTTAACAGAGACATTGGCCGGATGGTCCGTGTAGGACTGTAGTTCGGCATTGCCCCAGCCGCTGATCCATTGATTCGCATCGTAATTGAAGAAGCCGTTTCCCAAGTCGAAATCCCATTTGGCGAGATCGATCTTGTCTCCGTCGAATTCGTCGCTCCATGTCAGCTTCCAACCGGCTGGTTCGGCAGCGCGAGGTTCAGCGGCTAAGCTGCTGGCAATTGGAAAGACCAGAGGAGACGCCACCATTACGGCGAGCATCGCCATGACTGCTCCGAAGGCGAGGCCGAGTAACTTTTGTTGCAGTCTCACGGTTGTATTGTCCCTTCGATCAAAAACCTAAACCAGCTTGCCTCGCGCAGCGATCGGCCAGTGCGCTTCAATCTGACCTTCGCGTACGCCCAATAGTTCGTCGTAAAGCATCACCGTGAAGTCGGAATAGCCAACAATCAGGTTGACCGTGTCGCCAATCAACAGTTTCTGACCTTCGGGGCATAACTGCAAGACGGTATGTTCGGCTGAGATCAGACCAACTTGGGTATGTGGATACTTGTGAACTGTTGGTGGATAGAACTCCGTCGCAATTCCCTTGCGGCCGACATTCAGTACTGCCCGGTCAAGAGCAGGCCGACTGACAACAGTTGCCTTAACGAATAGCGCAGGGGAAAAACCAGGGATGCTGCACATTCGCTCGTAATACGGGTCGCCGAACATCAGGCCACCCGCTTGGATTTCGGTCGAGCCTTCTGCCAGATCGAGAAGGTCTAACTGGGCCGAACCACTCGTACTGACGACCTCTGTTGATAGTCCGGCCTTTAGGAAGTCCTCTTTCGTCCGGGTCACGATTCCCATCGCATCTTTCATGGCTTGCCGCTTGATCACAGGTTCGGCGATCCGGTTCGTATGACCTTCATAGCCCATGATGCCAACTAGCTTCAGGCCAGACAGACGGTCGACCCCTTTCGCCAGTTCCAGGGCATCTTGGCCGGGCCTGACGCCAGAGCGGTTCATACCTAGATTCACTTCGATAAGAACGCGGCAAGTAACCCCCTTGGCGCGGCACGCCAGCGCTAAGGGTTCAGCTTGCGCATAGTGATCGACCGTGACAATCAGATTCGTTTCGCGTGCCAGATTAGCCGCCCGCTGGCAAGACTTTTCTCCGACCAGCAAATGGGCCAGCAAGATGTCCGTGATACCGGCCTGAGCGAAGACCTCTGCTTCTGACAGCTTGGCAGTCGTTATTCCAATCGCCCCCAACCGAAGCTGTTTCCAGGCAAGGGCGGGAATCTTGTGGCACTTGATATGAGGACGCCAATTTTTTCTTGCAGCAGCAATCCTGGTCCTCAGTTGCAGCAGGTTGGCTTCTAACTGGGGCAGACTAGCAAACAGGCAGGGGGCAAAATCGCTATCGAAATCCATTCCCTCAGCCTCTTGCCAAAATGATGATTGCATTTGGCCCGCGACGGACCACGCTAGTCCGTGCTATTCTTCTAGCCACCCAAGGCTGACTTGCACTCCTTGTGGGATCAGCAAGTTGGCCGATAGCTTTCGCCCCAGAAAGCGGATTGGCTCCGACAGGCGCTTAACTTGCCATCCACCGGCCGGAGCAGGGGGAATAGCTAGATCACGGCGGCTCCAGTCAAGGACTAGATAAGGTTCAGTGATCATTTCTTGGCCACGCGGAATAGGCACAACCTGACTTTGCGGCCAGCTGTTCGATACCGTGAACGGAGCGTGAGGCCATAGCGAACGCAGCATGAACTTAACTTGCGGCGGTGCAATTGCTTCCGGGGCAACCAGCGTCACTCCGGCGACTTGTTCAGCAGAGGCCAGCTTCGAGCGCAAGTGTGCCATTCGCTGGGCATCAGAACCTGGCACCTTCAATGTGACCTCACTCCAAATGACGTGGCCGCAGAGCATTCCTAGCGTGATCACTTGCAGCAACCGGCGTCGATGCCGTTCCTTCCAGGTTCTTAAGTACTGCCAGCCAGCAAACCCAAACACGCCGCCAAAGTACAGGACGAGTGCAGCTGCAGTCAGAGGTGAAACTCGGTGCGGAACGAGCAAGAGACCAGCGGCAAGCATCCATGCCAGACTGATCCCCATTGCAATCGCAACGTACCGCAATGCAACTCGTCGCTCGATGACTTCATTCAACCCGATCGTGGCGAACAGAATTCCAGGAGTGATCATGAATATCTGCCAACGTAAACTGGGTCTTCCGTAGAGAACCGGATTTCCCAAAGCCGCCAGCCACAGGCCTGCACCAACGAAGAACCACACCAATAGCAAGCGGGCATTTCGTCCATCAGATTCGGTTTCTGGCGCTAACCAGTTTTTGGCTATTCGAACAAAACCCAGAATCTGCCAGCCGATAACAGTCCCATGCCAGATCATCCAGTCTTGCAGAACGCGCATCACCTGAGTGTCATCGGCCGCTGACATCAGCAGTGTGCAAAACCGTTGTCCGCCCACCCAATCGCCAGCCAGCCAAGTCACTACAAACTCTTTTCCGTGTCTGGCGAACATCAGGCCAAACCACCAGCCACCGACAATCGCCGCCAGCAGAGTGATTAGGACCAGTGCCTTCAGCATCATGCGGCTGACTTGCCGGTTATACGATGTGGCCAATGGCCCGCCCCGTTGTCGTTGGCGGTACAGCAGCGAGTAGAGAACCAGGACCGCACCCATCGCCAGCGCAACCGGTCCTCCGGCCATCACCAGTAGTCCCAGAGATAGGCCACAGCCTAACAGTGACCACTGCCATAAGCGGCGTGGCGATTCGGCATACGACAAAAAGCAATTGACCGTAGCCAAGATCAGGCACAACTCGGTCATTTCTGGCCCTGGGCTTTGAATGCTGCTGAGGACTTGTCCATGGCAGCAAGTGAGCACGGCCGCGATGAGTGCCCCCGAGGTATGCATCAGCCGTTTAACAAGCCGATACATCAATAGCACCGAGAACGCCGACATTAAATACGACGGAACGAATGGAGCGTAGGTAAAGTGCGGCCCAAACAGATGAAACGAACCTGCTACGAGCCAACTTGCAAGAGGCGGATGGTACTTGAGGGGGCTTTCGTCTGCTCCCTGCCCCGGCTCAAGCCAAGAGTCAAAGGAATCGGCCACATAGCAATCGAGACCGCGTAGCGCCCACAAACTGGTCGCTGTGTCGAGCGAGGCATTAGTTAGTGCGATAATGCCCGGCACGAATGCCAGCACCGCGACTAGCGGGACAAGTGCATGAGAGCGATGCAAAAGTGGGAACAACTCTCCCACCGGCTCGCCCGATAACCGGACGAGGTCTTTGTCGCTAAGGTTCGTGCTCATATAGGCCTGAAACAAAACCTCGGAGTTTTTGGCATCGCTCTACTCAAGCGACCCGACATCCGACAAACAATCATGCTGCTCATTGCGTCTGAAGCACCGAATCAGCTACCTGAATTACGTTCTTGTCGCTTCCAGGCAATCACATCATCAAGAATCTGACCTAATGACTTGCCGGGCTTGCGTCCAATTGTCGTTTGCAGCCGTGTCAAATCGGGAACACGCCGTTGTACGTCCTCGAAGTCGCTGCCGTACGCTTCCGTGTATGGAATGTACTTGATTGCAATCGACGGATCGACGCGACGGATCACTTCTTGTGCCAATTGAGTCACAGAGACGGGCTGATCGCTGCCGATATTGAAAACCTGGCCAAATGCAGCGGGTGTTTCCATCAGCTGTCGAACGCAGCCCACGACTTCCTCGACATGGCCAAAGCACCGAACCTGTGAACCATCGTCGTAGACCACAACCGGGCCGCCGTTCAGTGCCTGGTCGACAAATCGCGGGACGACCATGCCGTAGTGTCCCACTTGGCGTGGTCCAACCACGTTGAAAAACCGGCCGATCACCACATTCAGCCCATACTTGCGGTGATACGCCAGCGACAGAAACTCATCAATGGCCTTAGAGCAACCGTACGCCCAGCGTGGCCGCGAAGTAGGTCCCAGTTGCAGATCATCTTCCTCGGACCACGTCTCTTTCGGATTCTTGCCGAACACTTCACTGGTTGAAGCGACAAAGACTCTTTGTTGACCCTGGATCGCCAGCCGCAACAGAGACTCAGTGGGATAGATGTTGGTCTGAATGGTTCGGACCGGGTCATCTGCGACCAACTTAACGCCGACCGCGGCCGCCAGGTGGAAAACAACCTCCTGCCCAGTCATCACATCTGACAGCAGAACCTGATCAGTGATCGACCCGGCCTGAAACCGGAAGCCCGGTCGCTCTTCGAACAGCTTCAAGTTCCGAGCGTTGCCAGTAGAAAGATTGTCGAGGACGGTCACTTCGTGCCCGGCGTCCAACAGTTGTTGAGTCAAATGACTCCCAATGAAACCGGCTCCCCCAGTGACGAGACACCGCGACATAAAATTGCTTTGTTAAAGGACTTGTTTGATTCCGAAGTTACCGCATGGACTTTGAGTCGACTTCGGAATGATCGATGCACGCTGTCGGGAGTTTTGCAGCAATGTGCTGCTGACGACTGACCAGAGTAACCGCGTCGAAATTCAAAGGGCGAATCCGGTCACCTGATATTGCTTGCCGACAAAAAGCCACGACTAGTCCAAGTGAGATAGTCCAAGTGAGACTTCGGCATCGCTCACTTGGCGATCCACGGAAGATTAACCGATTCGGCCTTCAAGCCGCAATTGGCCTCCAAGTCAGGTTCCCCGCTCGCCCCACCCTTAACAATTGCGCTCCAACCCTCCACGCTGCTCGGGCTACCTAACGGGCTTCCCCGCCCCTCGGAGGGTGGCAGGGCGACTGCTTTGGAAGCCACCGGGTCGAACACCCCACGCATCGGTGGCCGCCGCACTGTGATGCCCCCCGCCGCCCAAGCTCGCTCTTGCCCAGCTCAAAAGAAACAAAGGCCCGTTGCGTTCGTGCCGCTGTAACCCTATTGGTTGGCTCAATCGGTCCATTCGTTTTCTCCGATTTGTTCGGCTCGTCAGGCGCAAAGCGCAAATTAGCGCTAACCCACATAATCACTTCAAGTGGCAAACTCCAGGTGAGCTAATCGCAGTAATTGGACGCAAAGTGTTTAAAAGTAATGCTTTGTGTGATTATTTCAGTTGTAGCGGTAGATCCGGTTGCAGCAGTGGTATGGCCAATGCATCAATTGCAGGTCGTGACCATCATGGCAGTGCTGACGCCTGCCGTGGTTGTGACGGCCGACGCCGTGTCGCCGGCCTCTGCGAGCGTGAGTGCGACCTGAGAAACCCCATTCACGCAGGCCAACTTCCGCAATACGCGGCAGGTAACCCAACTTTCCTTGGCCGCCAGCGAGTGGGTCGCTGGCGAACCGGGCTGGGCTCACTGCCGCGTATCGCGGTTTGGCGAATTACCCCATGTTCGATCTCTCTGAAGCCTTGGAGGGCCTTGGCGCAGGGAGTGATTTCCAGCGTGGGCGATGTGCCCGCTCTGCCATCTGCAGTGCTGCCGTAGCTTCGAGGAGTGAGAAATGAAGTCGTTGATTGCCAACTGGTATTCTGATGAGTCGGGATTCGTCATCTCGGCCGAACTCATCCTGATTGTGACGGTGATGGTCCTCGGGATCATCACTGGGATGGCCTGCGTTCAAGGGGCCATCGTGCAGGAGTTCCGCGATATCGGGGCGGCGATTCGCTCGCTCGACCAGACCTATTTCGTCTCGGGATATCGTGGTTGCCTGAAGGTCACTGGCCGGACGTCATTTACGGCTTCTTCGGGCTTCTTCAACAACCAGATCGACTGCGACTATCGCGAAATCGTTGGCGGCCCCGTCATTAGTTCGCCAGTTTTGGTATCGCCACCTGTAATCAGCGCACCGCTTGCTGTTCCAGTCCAGCCCTGCCCGACTGGAATCAGCCCAATTCCAACCCAGCGACCTGTTCTGGAAATGGCTCCTGGACGGCCATTGCCCGCCGGTTCCAGCATTTGCCCGACAAATGACTGCGAGACCGGCTCGCCAGTCCACTCGGCTCCAGCCAGAGCGCCGGAACTCCCTTTCAGCCCTGCACCACAAGTCTCGCCACAGCTGTAAAGATTTGTGGTATATAAACTTATGTCGATGATCCGAGGCGGGTTGGCCTCGCGACATTTTAGCCGATACAAAAAGGGACCGGTTTACAAAGAGTTTTATAGAGAATTTTATAGAGACGTTGCAAAGTGCCCCCTCGTTCTAATCGCCCAAAGCGATGAACGGAGGGGGTCGCTTCCGTTTCAGTTGAACCGAATCTTCGTAGACCTCGATTTCGCAGGGAGCAGATGCCAATTCACTGAGGCAACTCGATAGTCAAAACACTCCAGAATGCCTGAGACAAGTGGCATAACT
>JAIXVG010000331.1 GCA_027483145.1 Planctomyces sp. | reverse complement strand
GTCGACGAAATTAATGACTTCATCGAAGCTGACTGAGTCAAAATAAGGGTCGCTGTTAGGTTGCAGATCATTAATGCCAAAGAGGCCAGCATAGGCCATGATGGTTGAGCCGCTGCCAGGTTCGTAGGCCGTACTTGCATTCCGGTTGCCGTCACTGACATTAAACGTATGTTCGGCATTGAACTGATGACCAATTTCATGGGCCACATAATCAATCGTAAAGGCGTCTCCAATTGGTGCTCCGCGTCCGGTCACCCCTTCTGCCTTGCGCAATGAGTTCCCCACCACTCCCAAGCCAGCGATTCCACCTCCTCCTGTCGAAAAAACATGCCCGATATCGTAGTTGGCGTTGCCGATAATCGTGTCGACGTTGGCCTGATTCTGATCCAGCATCGCAAGGCCATCATCGTTTGTATATGGGTCCGAAGTCGCGTTCGTATAGACCAGCGAGCTGTTATTCGCGACCAGATTCATGCGAATCGAGAACTCCTGCTCGTAGACCTGATTGACGCGGTTCATTGCCGTTACAATCGCAGCTTGCCCCAGCGCCACGGTTCCACCGTGAAACGCTGTGTACTCACCGGTCGCAGCAACAGCGATTCGATAACTTCGCAACTGGGTCCCCGAGCGATTGGCCGTACCAATCTGAGTTGCTGGTCTAGCTACCGGCCCAGGAGAACGGCGAATATCCGACTCGACCCCACCAAGCGATCCCCTCAAGGAATCGGTCGAGTTAGTTCCAGCTCGCATATCGGCCGCATAGTAACTCGCGGACAGACTGGGGCTATTGTGGAAGTAGGGATCGATGTACCAGCGGCCGCTCGCCGAAAAGACCTGAGCGTGAAAGCCTTGAGGTGTCAGATCAAAACGAACGGTGGCTGTCGGGTCATCAATCCCTCGACCCGCGTAGGTCTTGATTTCGGGAAACTGCGCGGCCAGTTCAGGAGCCATGATCGAAGATTCGTAGACCTCAAATCTCTGCAATTGACCATTGGGGTCGGCCAGAGTGATTGTTTTTGGTGACGCAGGCGCAACGCCGTTGACCTCAGCCGGTGCTCCCGCCAGTTGGGTTCGCATCGCTTCTTGATTTAGGCTGGTCCCCACAAACTTGGAAGCGCTTAGATAACTGACTTGGCCTCGTGCTTCTGGCAAAGCTTCAACTCGCTGCCACAATTGATCCCCAGTTTGGAGCGGGGCGAACGTCGGATTGGATGACAGCAATTCTCGCGACTCTAGCCCTGTCGGCTGGATCGGCGAATCTGGTCGCAGTCTTCGAGTCGCTTGGCTAGACCTTGAAGCTGATACTCTTAGTGTTCGAACCAGTTCGCGAATCGAGGGAAAGGGGCGCATGAAAAGAAGCTCCAGAAGAGAATCTGTGGTGTACTCAGGTTCGTGTCTCTTCGGCAGGATTCAGCCGACGCGACTACGCAGCCTGAACAAGAGAGGGGGTTTGTCAGATCGGAGAATACTAAGCCAGCGAATTGACCGGTTTCAACTGTCGACTATGAAAAACGCAATGAACTTAGTATTCGCCATGATGCCTTATTGTTCACATCATTCTTTTGTCGACTCGACGGGTTTGGAGGAGATTCCCTAAACAAGAAACAATTGGGTCGACTTAGCCCTTTTTTAAAGCCATTTGTTTTTCGTGATTGAGCAGACGTATCTTGCTTTGTGCCGGGCGCAGGCTCAGTTCGATTGCTAGTCTATCAAGCATCGACTTGCTGCGATGGCTACGAGGTGGTTGCGTTAACTTTAGAAGACCTTCTTACTTCCCTGTGTAGACTGTGTTGATGTTCATAAGCCAAACCCACCTGCCGCAGCTCTTGGTACCCGCAGCCTATTTCGCTCCAAGCGTCTTTGAGTGCGAGCAGCAATTCGTTCGCAATGACCATTGGCATTACGTGGGGAGCATGGCCGAACTGCCGAAACAAGGAAGCTTCTTCACGTGTGATCTCTATGGCCAACCCGTTGTTGTGTGGAAAGCAGACGGAGCAATTCGCGCGTTCTTAAATGTCTGTGCCCATCGATTTGCCATCGTGACCAACGCTCAGTTCGGCTGTACCGAGCGGCTTAAGTGCCAATATCATGGCTGGGAATATGGTCCCGATGGGGAGACCCGCAAGATTCCCGACGCCCCCTGCTTCCGCCCCCTGGGCGAAACGCGGCTGGGATTAACCGAACTACGGGTCGAGACCTGTGGCCAACTGGTCTTCGTCGCGTTTAATCGCGAACTGCCATCCCTAAAGGAGTCGTTGGGAGTGGCCGCCGAAGTTATTGAACGACTCTTCGCGAATGATCGTCGGCACTATGCTACGACACGCGAAATGCTGGCTGCCAATTGGAAGATCAAGCTCGAGAACACGATCGAAAGCTATCACATCGACTGTGTTCACCCGAAGACCTTCATGAAGTACCCTGCTGCAGAGCAATGTCGGCATCAGTTGTTCGAAGCGGGCAGCTTATTTGAAACTCGCGAGCCCCGCATTGGGTGGATGCGGCAGTTGCTGGATGGATTTATCTATGCTTCGTTGGGTCTCCCGAAGGACATCCATTACGCCCACTATCTCTACTATCCTAATCTTTGCATCGGAAAAGCAGGGCTTTTGACCTGGGTCGAAAGTATCGAGCCAGCAAGTCCTACAACTTGCTTTGTCCGTCTCGACTTCTTCTGTCGCAGTTCGCCGCTTAAAAACCCATACAGCCGAATCGTGCAGGAGTTTGTCGGTCGCATCGGTGCCAGAATTTCACGCACTGCGTTTGGTGAAGACGCCGCAATTCTTCCGGTCGTTCAACGTGGCATATCTGCCGCAAACTTGCCTGGCCCCGGGCTGATCTCCGCGCGAGAAGAGCGAATTCATCACTTCCAGCAGTACTTAACGAAGAAGTACCAGAGTGTGGGCTTAACCAACCTCATTGCAGAGGGCTGATACTTCAGGCAAGGATCTCCCCCCGCCAAGCGTTATCCCATCGATCCATTTACTGAACCCGCATTGTTTAGTCGGCCTTATCGCCGATGTCGGCGGCTTGAGCGCCTCGCCATCCAGGTACCGGCTGTAAACAAAAAAGCCCCGGCCAAACGCACTTGGCCGGGGCGAAGCAGATGTCTGAGCCACTTACCAGATGGCGTCGACCTCGGAATCGTCCTGTGCCAGCATAATGCCGTTGCTGGGTTCTAAAGCGGAAGCCGGTTCATCTGGAACATGCTGGGCCAGAAACTCTCGATGGACTGGTGATAGCAAAGCACGCAATTCTGTCGGCGACCTGTAACCGGTCCACCGCCCGAGAATCCGTAAGTCGTGGCCCACAATTAAAGTGGTAGGATACATATCCACTTTCAGCCCGGCTGCCAGTTTCGGGTCGGTATCACCATTCACCAGCAGCGGAACAAATCCATTGCGCACGGTCTCAATGACCATCGGGTCGGTGTAAGTCGACCGCTTCATCCTTCGGCAGGGGGGGCATCGTTCCGATCCAACCTGAATCAGAAGCAATCGATCGGTCATAACCGCTTCTTGAAAAGCGGCAAAGTAACTTGTCCTGAAACAGAGGCCTTCCGGGGCCGCAGCAGTCACCGAACCGGCCAGCAGCGCCATCGCTCCCAGCCCAACAAAGCCGATTAAACTCGAATTCTTCAATTCTACACTCCATTGCTGCCAAGACGTCCGACCCCTTTTTTGAAGGCATTCACTCGCCGAAGCGAGTCAACCCTCCAATCGTGGCACCACCCAATAACGGCTGATGCCATGACGGTCACGTCCTTATTGGGGACAAAACCAAATGTCTTTCGCCTTAGCACAGGGGATTTCGAACTTGGGTCCATACGGGGAAACCCAAGTGCCCGCAAACTCAGCCTGAAGACCATAACTGGCACAATCGGCACGTTCTACCGATACGAAGCCAATCAGCTCTGTTCTTCATAAACTTTAACTTTGGTTAATTCTGGTAGCCTGGGAAGACTTGTTTGCCTGAAATATGCAAAACCCCAAGTTTGGCCGCTGTTGCAAAAGCCACTTTCCGAAATTGGGCCAAAATTTCGGATTCAACGATTCAATTAATCCGACGCAAAATCTTTCAAATATAGGCTTTACGTCTTCGGTGATTTAACCTCATACCAGCCTGTCCCGACGCCACCAGAGCCACTCAAGTCTGTTGACGTTGGGGGACGATCAACACCATTGCCAGCCCGCTTCAGTGCGGATTTGAGTTAGCAACTACTGATGCATCACCAGCCGAAACTCTGAGGAAGGATCCTCTCTATGTCCGATCCGGGGAAACGAGACCACTTTCGGCTCGGTTTTCTGACCGCCGTCGAAGTCCCCGAAAAGGGCTTTGTAGGGGGACTGCTGGTCACCAACCGCTTCGGTCGCCCCCTTGAGTTTCAATGCACCGCTCCGGTGAAGGCTAACCGCACTCAAGAAATTCTGTACGGGGCAACCCTCAAGCCCTATCTGCTGGCCGAGCTCATCGGCCGAACCCTGGTCGATAAGGTCGCGGTTAAGCCGCATGTCGTACTAACCGAACACGCCGAACTGCTCGATTTACGCGAGCACGTCGGCATTCCAGTAGCGTGTCTGGGGGGAGCGCCTGGCGCTCGCACAATGAAATTAGGCAACCAGCAGCTGACGTTTCATCTCGACCATTCAGGCGACCAATCCGAAATCGAGCGGCACGCCAGTGATGTCCCGCCCGAAGCCGACCTGAAAGAGCCATTCGACCGGGTCCGCGAAGCCCTGAACGAAACGTTGAAGACGGTCAAAACCTAGCCGTGTCGAACGCCCTTTTTCTGGGTGCCGCTGGCTTTGCCAGTCTCTTCCGGCTTTATGTGATATACCGAGCCACCCAGGCGATACAAAAACACGACGCCATTCGACCGGTCGTGCCAAGGAGGGCTGCCGATGGAACCTATTACTACCGAACGGCAACTCTTGTTGCCGCGTGGCAGTTCCTCGTCTGACGGGGGGCTGGCTGGGCCTCATTGGCTCGGCCGACCGGCGCAAGAGTACTACTCTGCTGCGGCACCAGAGATTCAAGTACAGGTTCCGGCGGCTAAAGAGTCGCCAATCGAAGTCATTGGCTCAAACCTCTCGATTGGGGCTGAAATCTTTGCCGCCGGGATCAATGGAGCACTCAATCGGTCGCTAGTCGTCGCCACCGAAAACATTCCGTTCTTAAAGGGTGGAGTATCAACCGTTGGCTGGAAGCCTGCCCGGGTAAAAGTCGAAACGTTCGGCCTCACATTTGCCGAATCGATCGAGTTTCTGCCGAAGCCAGTTGAAAAACCACCATCCGAAAAGCTCGAGAAGCTCGAATCGATCCTCCCTCCGCAGCCACCTGCACTAGCCCAGGGGGAGGTAGCCGCTCCACCGAAGGCCCCAACAAAGCTCAAGCCCCCCAAAGATGCGATCTCAATCGAAGATCGGCTCTTCTATTTGTTGCAGCCCCCGCTGCAAACCTGGCTGGCGGGGCAAGAACTGATCATGCCGTTTGAGCCGTTTCCCTATCAGTACGAGGGAATCGCGTGGCTCTTCTCGCATAACGAAGCCCTGCTGGCCGACGAGATGGGGCTTGGCAAGACGATGCAGACCATCACAGCAATCCGCCTGTTAGTGCGAAGCGGGCAGGTACGCAGGGTATTGCTGGTCTGCCCCAAACCACTCCTTCCCAACTGGCAGCGCGAGTTTCGGACCTGGGCCGAAGAGCTGCCGTTTGTCGTTGTCGAAGGCGAAACCGATCGCCGTCGTCTGACTTGGACGATGCCCGGGGTTCCCGTCCTGATCGCTAATTACGAAGTCCTTGTCCGCGACTTTCCAACCTTTGCAGAAGGGGAGTTTCCCAAGTTCGACCTGATGGTGCTCGATGAAGCCCAGCGGGTCAAAAATCGGACATCCCGCACGGCCGAAACCGCCCGCGCGATCCCGCGCACGCGCAGTTGGGCCTTAACCGGGACACCCATCGAAAATCGCTTCGAAGAGATGTCTGCCCTTTATGAGTACATGCGAATCATTCCGCCCGGTGGAACACCCGATCTGCGGCAACTGCAAACCCTTTCCAAAGAGTTCGTCCTCAGGCGAACCAAGAACCTGGTGATGACCGACATGCCGCCGCGGCTCGATCGCGAGGCGATTTTGGAACTCAGCCCGGCCCAGCGGCATGCTTACGATACCGCTGAAAAAGAAGGGGTGATTCAGCTCAACGAAATGGGAGACCAGATCACCGTTCAGCACGTCTTTGAGTTGGTGCTGCGGTTGAAACAAATCACCAACTGGGACCCCTTAACGGGCGAGAGCGCCAAGTTCGATCGGCTCGAAGCCGACATGGAAGAAATCGCCGCAAGCGGTGGTAAAGCCATTCTGTTCAGCCAATGGACCCGTTGTCTCGACTGGCTGGCTGGCCCCATGAAGAAGTACGGCGGACTCATCTATCATGGCGGAGTGCCGCACAAGCAGCGCGAGCCGATCCTCAAGCAATTTAAGGAAGATCCCAACTCACACATCATTCTCATGAGTTATGGAACCGGGGCAGTTGGCCTGAACTTGCAGTTCGCCGGCTATGTCTTTTTGTTCGATCGCTGGTGGAACCCCGCCGTCGAAGATCAGGCCATCAACCGTGCTCACCGGATTGGCTGCAAAAGCCAGGTGATTGTCACCAAGTTCATTTCCAAAGACACGATCGAAGAACGAATCGATCGTGTGCTACAGGAAAAGCGCGAGATGTTCGCCGCTATTCTGGGCGATGGCGATGGCACCAACGCCTCCCTCAGCCTGACCGCCTCCGAAATCTTCGGCCTGTTCGACCTGAAGGCCCGCCATGGCAAAGGAACCCGCTCCATTGGTCCCAAGTGAGAAACGGTTTAGGGTTGGGAGTTGATAGGGATCGGGATAGGTGGCGTCCTTTAAGCATTTGATGGCGGGGGCGCTCTGCGACAGCCGAGACTACCGGGTTGGTACAGCGGACCCTCCTGCGCCCGAAGGGGGGCAAGCAATGCGACCCGCCAAGGCCGAACCTTGCCCCCATAGTTCCGTCGGGATAGCGTGTTAGGGGAGTTTTCCACCTCTGTAACCAAACAGGCCACCATATGACGCAACCACAAAAGAATTCGGCGTTGGTGTTGGCCATGATCGCTGGGTTAATCTCCCTCCCAATGACTTGGATGACGATTCAGCAGGTCGAATGGCAAGGGGGCTTTGGCCCCGCCTTCATCCCGCCATTTGGAGGCATGAAATTCGATGTCACAGGCCTCAATGGCTCGGTGACGTTTCTGGTCAAAACACCGATTTGGTTTATTGTTGGCGTGGCCATCTCAGCCAGTCTGCTGCAACTGATGCAAGAGTCCCAGACGTTCGCGGTGCCCAAGTTCGCAATCTGGATGATCCCTCTTCTGGCGGTGGGCTGGGTCTTGATTGTCATCACGCTGGCACTGTTTTCGGGCAAGGCCACGCTGGGGTTGGGATCGTTGCTGGGATTGTTTGCCGCCGTTGTACCGGCTGTTTGCGCCGTGATGCAGTCGTCGCCAGAGCGAGTCGACAATTCCAAGAGTTTGGGCGAGGGAATCGGTTAACAGAATTCGCCTTTGCCCATCAGCCGCAACGCGTTAGCGTGCGGTTTCAGTGAGTGAATTGTGGGTCGTTTTTTTAAAGGCAGCGAATGAACCGCAAGCTAGCGCTTTGCGGCTAATTTTTAGATCGCCGAGTAAACCAGCGGGCGGCAAGGGGCTGAGACCTTCAACGGTAGCGACCATACCCTAATTCAGTTGCAACGGGTGGCTGGGGCGCTCGGCGCCAGCCACCGGGTTGTCACAGCGTCGCTACTTGCGATTAACCCCGCTACGGTCTCTTGGCAATAAAGGGGTTGATGGTTCGAAGTTTCTCATTCGTTCGTGGGATTCGGCCAACACCGGGCGCCCCGCCACAGTCCAGCCGTTTGTTCGCCACAACTGGACGACTACTTCTCGGTTAGTCTTTAATGATATCAAAATAAACGAACCCATCTTCGGGGCAGATGAGCACTATTCTAACTCCATACGGGGAAAGACTGTGGAGAGAGCCAACAAGATCTGGAGACTCCAGCAGACTTCCGCGGAGATGCTTTTCCAGAGCTCCAGGCGGTAAGTCAAGATCCGATGACTTAACGTCACTTCTGTCCCACTCATACTTAGCCATCAAATCGTCTACGTTCGTTCGACCTATAATGGCATAGCCACGCATGAAAACAGACGATGGTGCGGGGACCAGTCCGCCAGATCGATCCTCAGCTACTCCAGCGTGCCATTCCGAACTATGTATGTCGGTGAGAATGGGCAATGCTCGCGAAACTCTTGCGTTATCCGTCACCCACTTCTTAATTGGAGCTTTCCGACTCGGTTCTCCGCAACCGATGCACGAAAACATCGCTGCAAAAGCAAAAGTAGTTAATCGACAGAGGTCGTTGTAGGGTGACATCATAATTCTCGGTCCCGTTTCATAAACCATATCGGCCAGAGCCTCGCGAACGATCATGACAGTTGCGAACGCGACGGGTGGCTGGGGCGCTCGGCGCCAGCGGAAGCATCCGGATTGATACAGCGTCGCTACTTGCGATTAACCCCGCCGCGGTCGCATGGCAATCAACGGGTTAATGGTTCGAAGTCTCTCATTCGTTCGGGGGATTCGGATTGCGACGGTCGCCCCCGCCAACCGGCCGCAATTGACATCCTTGTCGCGTGATTCAATCCCTGGCATGTTGACTTTCGTTCTCCGTACAGCTAGCGTCATATAAGCAGTTGCAAGTATTTGGTTGTTCTGATCAGATCGACTTGCAACGAGAACCCGTCGTCTTTGGGGATTACCCCCATCAACTTCTTAGGCCATCGTCTTCCATCTTTCAAGGTCCTTCATCATGAAAAGTCGAAAAGGTTTTACGCTGATCGAGTTATTGGTAGTAATCGCAATTATTGCGGTCCTGATCGCTCTCCTGTTGCCCGCAGTGCAGCAAGCACGCGAAGCAGCCCGCCGTACCCAGTGCAAAAACAATCTCAAGCAACTCGGCCTGGCACTCCACAACTACCACGATGTCCACCTGACGTTCCCAATTGGCTCCAGTGGCATGAACGCACCTGGTTTTGTATTCGGCCCAACCTTTTGGGTTGGAATCCTTCCATACGTCGATCAGGCACCACTATTTAACAGGCTCGTTTTCAACGGGGCACAGTTTTCGTATCCGTACAACGACGCCGCAAGCAGCGGGATAAACTCCGCTGCTGTAAATGGAATCACGTTCCCGTTCATGGCTTGTCCATCCAATCCGCAATCCCGGATTGCAACTGGTGCTCAACACTGCATCGCAGACTACGCGGGTATGGCAGGTGCGGTCGGGAACTTTGGCGGATTCACTAACTCGAGTGACATTGGCAACCCTTACGGTCCTACTTACGGTACGACAAACGGTCGAGGCTTCTTTGTTTCGCAAGGGGTGACCCGAATTCGCGATATGACCGATGGAACCTCAAACACAATTGCGATCGGCGAACAAAGTGATTTTTGTGTCGACTTGTCAACAAATGCCCGGTACGACTGCCGTACTGGTGGTGGCGGCATCAACTTTGGTTTCTTGATGGGGAGCGTTGGTGTAAACCGCGGAGGAGAACGGCAAAATGGTTTGACTTCTGTGGTCTACACGGTTGGTACAAAGAAGTTCGCCGGCGGCCAGGGGGCTGGAACGTTCAATGGTGGCGACAATACCCCAATTCAGTCGAGTCACGTCGGTGGCGCTCAGGTCCTTCTTGGTGATGGAACCGTTCGCTTTATTTCTGACAATGTGAATTTCGACACATTCAAGTCGTTGTCTATTCGAGACGATGGTCTGACAGTTGGTGAGTGGTAAGCGGTAGCTTCTGCGAAAATAGGCTTACGCGAGATTAGCGAATTCTGTTCCCGTATCGAGTGACTCACTCGATACGGGAATTCTTGCTAGATGAACTGATCCAGCCTCTTCGTATGTTGGGTTGCTTGTCTCCGCGACTTCATCGGGCATGTGGCCGTTGATGGTCGCCACAGCGGACCACATTGTCAGGTAGATGAGATGACCCAGCTTGCTGCGTTTCGTGATTCTTTGGCCCGATTGACATTACAATATGTTGCCGTTGGAGTGCTGCTGCTAACGGGATGTAACTCGTCATCCAGCGGGCCAGCCATCCCAAACGTTCCCCTTGCTAAAGTGAAGGGGACGATTACCTATAACGGCGAACCGGTCACTGAAGGTCTTCTCAATCTTGATGCTGGCAAAGGCTACATTATAACCGGACTCATTGCCCGCGATGAAACGTTCGAGTTGGAATCGATGTGGGGTAAAGAAGTTCCCGCCGGCACATACACTGTTGCTGTGCTCCCTGTCCCCCCCAAGCCCGGGGCTGCTCCAACTCCCGAAGAGATGTTCGAGGCACAAAAAAAAGCCAAGAACGGAGCGTCAGAAGGGCTGCCCAAAAAGTTTACGAATAGCACTACCAGCGAGGTTTCGCTCGACATTGCCGTGGGCGAGCAGGAGGTCAGAATCGAACTCGGCGATTGAGTTTGTTGGCCCGCCCCACCTGGCCGCACCCTGCAAAAACCAAGCGCAAAAAACTGCTCTAACCTGCTTGGCCAGAGCGAAGTTCGTAGATTATTAGCCACAGCCGATCGATCTCGCCACGATCAAGAACTTCCACGGGTTTCAGTCCATCGAAGGCCGCGTTGGGGGTCTTAAGCCAGCCACCCAGCGCCTCGGCCGCGATGACTTCGGACAGAGACCTCACCAGCCGAGTTAGTTCGCTGAGGCGTCGGCTAACGGCTTCCTTGGGTGCGGCGCCCGATTCGAGCGTGACCAGTGTACGCACGGAAACACCCAACAGCCGGGCGAACTCGGGCTGGGTGAACTTCAGCCGCTGCCGCAAGCTGGCGACAGGTGAAGCCGGCACATTCTTGGCAGCCGATTGAGCATTCACCGGATGAGTAATCACAGGAACCATGGTTAACCTCTCAATGCCCACTCTGGCCGGTACACGGATCCGGGTTCACTCGATTAGTGCGGCTCACAGTAGGCTAGTCGGCTTTGGCCCACCCAGAAGAGATCAAGATTGCAACAGGGCGGGTTTGCCACACTGGCCGAGAACAGCAGCCGGGCACTTCTGCTTCTAACTCTTCTAGCCTCGCATCCAATTATCGTTGAGTCCGGCTCTAATATCAAGCAAAATTGCGTGCATAAATGCGTTATCTAGGGGTTCAGTCCAGCGATGTTCAAAATTTGCAGTTGGCTGTTCGCCAGAAAATTCGCCGGAAACGCAACTAGATTATGGCTTTGCGACAAAGCTGCCGAGGGGACTAACAGTCCTTCCCACCCGGCGGCGGCAGCCAGCCTACCCAACTGCTGCGTCACTGGTTCCAGCGAGTTTCAAACCTCTTTCCGCCAATCGCTCGCCAGCAGCAGTTCCAATGAGACTTGCAACTGCCGTCGAGTTGGGGCTTGGGTCAAATCCAGAACCTTCGCCAGCCGAACATCGATGGCCACGAAGGTGCGAGGCATGGCCGCATGAATTGGAATGCCGTAGTAGCGGAAGTGGGCCAGCGTTTCGGCCATCGCGGTTTCGGGTGTTAATGACGCGTAAACTGCGGCCAAGCCCGGCGGGTTCCAACGGCCTCCATGTCGCTTGCTGCCAAGGCCATTCAGAAGATCGGCCTCGCGGGCGTACTTCGGAGTGCACGACCGATAGACTGCACTGGAAAGGCCAATGGACGAAGGAAGCAATTCCTTCAATCGACTTTCCAAATCAGCGGCTGTGATTGGCCGACGAGCCAAAGATTGTCCTCTTGCTCAATAGCTGACGGGTACCCATTTCGTACAAACGCGATCCGTACACGATCGATCAAGGTGACGCGGTTGTCAGCCTCAAGAAAAATGAGTAACAATCAACGGGATACCACTTCTCGTCTCGCAATCAAACCTGCCAGATAGCCACCCTTAAATCCCGCATCAATATTGACGACCGCCACATTCGCCGCGCAACTCGAAAGCATCGTGAACAGCGGCGTAATCCCCCCCAGATTGGCGCCATATCCCACGCTCGTCGGGACCGCGATCACCGGCACCGAGACCCAACCACCAACTACCGACGGCAGCGCCCCTTCCATCCCAGCCACCACGACAATCGCGGCTGCATCGGCGAACTTGGGGTACTGTTCCATCAAGCGATGAGGGCCAGCGACACCAACATCCAATACCACCTTCGCTTCGCAACCGAGCCAGCGAGCCGTCTCTGCTGCTTCTTCTGCAATGGGCCTGTCACTGGAACCGGCGGCCAGTACGGCCACTTGGCCCGTATACCGAGGCGCTGACGGGTGATGATGCGCCACCGTGCGGGCCAGTACGTTAACGCTGGCATTGGGAAAGGCCATGCAGATTGAATCAGCCTGTTCGGGGGTGACCCGCGTAGCAAATGACGATTGCCCATTCGCATGTTGAATGCTAAACGTGTCGATGATTCCCTGGGCCGACTTACCAGGAGCGTAGACGACTTCTGGGGCACCGCAACGAGCGAGACGATTCAGATCGACCAAGGCTTCGGGCGTGGCACCGGTTGCGGGCCTGGTGAGAGCGGCTTGCATCTCGGCATCAGTGATGAGGCCTGTCTTCCAACGATTGAGTAAGTCCCACGAGATGTCGGGCATGCTGGTCTTTCGAGGAAAGTGATCTTTATTGCAGCACGGCTATTGCCGGCAAAGCGTTACCACGCGGTTCGCTGGAACCAACGCCATCATCTCAAGGATCAAGGTGCTTCGGCAAATCAACTGGAGGCTCGCTGTGCTCGATCCAAGTCATCTATGGCGCTAAGTTGGTTCCTGTAGGACGCTCGGCACGGGCATCTGGGCTTCCGCGTAGAACTGCTTCAAGAAGTCGACCATCACCCTATGCCGCTGGGCAGCCAGCTTGCGACCAGTCGCGGTCTGCATGCGGTCTCTTAAGAGTAGCAGCTTCTCGTAGAAATGATTCAGGGTGTGGCTGCCACTTTTCTTATAGGCCTCAAACGATGTGTGCAGTACAGGTGCCTCATCGGGATCGTACATCTTGCGTCCGAAGTGCCCTCCAAATGCAAAGGCCCGGGCAATCCCAATCGCCCCAATGGCATCCAGCCTATCTGCATCCTGCACACACTTTCCTTCGAGAGTCAACATCGGCGTATCGACTTTGGCACCCTTGAAGGTGACTCCCGCAATAATCTGGCAAACCGAGTCAATCACCTCGGGCGTGGCATTCAGTTCGGTCAGCAGCGCCGTAGCCGCCGCTGGGCCAGCCAATTCGTTGCCGCCATGAAACTTCCAGTCGGCAATGTCATGCAGCAGGGCCGCAACCTCCACGAGTTGCAAGTCGGCCTGTTCGTGCTGGGCGATCTCCACCGCCGTTGCAGCTACTCGATGAATGTGCCACCAGTCATGTCCTGAATGCTCGTCGGTAGTAGCGGCCTTCAGTCGCTGCCGCACCTCAGGAATGATCAACGAGATTTCTGCAAATGGCATGTTTCAAGGCATTCTATGTCACGGCAAAAGTTTCAGACGATTGAGTCAGTTAATACGGCTCACGACTTATGGTCGCAAGACTGTTACTCACGCTTCTTTCCCAATCACCGAGCTGACCATCTGATCGCCACCAGTCCTCTTCGCCCAAGCAGGAGGTTCCGCTTCAAACACAACTCGCCGACCATCATCGGGATGCAGGAAGGCAATTTTCCAAGCATGCAGTCCCATGAACACCGCCAACGGTTCTAATTCGCTTGCAGCACTCTCAACTTTTACCTCTTGCTCGGCAGCCACTTCCCCCGGCTGACAATTCAGTCGATAGACCGGGTCTCCCACAATCGGCCAGCCTAAATGCCACAGATGAACCCGTATTTGATTAGTACGTCCCGTTAGCGGCTGGGCTTCCAGAAGCGCCGTCCCATCGGGTCGCCGCTCTACTAGCCGAAACAAGGTGCGGGATCTCAAGCCAGTCTCATGCACCTCGCGCGACCCGAGTGCACCCGCTTCATTCGAAATTGGCTGATCGCACTCAAACACTTCAAGCGGAGGATGCCCAGCCACCAGCGCCAGATAGGTCTTCTCAACCTGCCCGTTCGCAAACTGCGGCTGTAAGCGCCTTGCAAACGTCCGGGTTCGAGAAGCGACCAGCACCCCAGTCGTCAACGCATCAAGTCGGTGAGCAAACTTGAGGGTTTGCGGCTTGTAAACTGGCTGCAAAATGAAATCGAGTGTATTGCGGCAGTAGCGTCCACTCGCATGAACCGGCAGCGGGGCCGGCTTATTCACCACCACAATCGCGTGGTCTTCGTAGATCAGCTTAATGTCCGTGCTGATTGCGGGCTCCAAGTGCCCCGGCATCACATGGTAGTAACGCTCGCCTGCCTGAATACTGCGACTCGCCGTTGCCCGCGTCCCGTCATCCAACTGAACCCGGCCCGCTGCACAAAGCTCTTCCCAGTAACCCGCAGGTAGGTGATCGAACACCCCAGTCAAAAACTCGATCAGCGTTCGCCCGTCATACGCCTGCGGAACCGCAATCGGCCGCTTGTTCTCATAGGGAACACTTCCCGGCAATGGGTTCACCACCGTCGCAATCGCGGCCTGCCTTGCTGCAATCGTATTGGCCATTTGCTCTTCAGAAGAAACATGGCAATACGGGCAACTATGGGGCGGCTGATACCGGGCGTCAGCCTGATCATCGGCTGTTAAAGGTGTCAGGCAGGCAAAGCACTGGGTATTGTCGGTCTCCTGCAACGCAGGGTCAACTCCCACCCGCTGATCAAACACAAAGCACTCACCATCGTAATGGTCGCCGCCACATTCTTCGAAATACTTGAGAATCCCGCCATCCAATTGATAAATCTGCTCAAAGCCAACGCTTTCCATGTAGGGGCCCGCTTTTTCGCAGCGAATGCCTCCCGTGCAAAACATGACAATCGGCTGAGTTTTCAAATCTTCAGGAAGCTTTTGCACAGCCTCAGGGAACTGCCGAAAGTGATCAATGCCGACAGTCATCGCGTTCTTGAATGTGCCCAGCTTCACTTCATAGTCATTGCGGGTATCAAGCAGGGTGACCGGCCGACCTTCATCAAGCCAGCGCTTTAGTTCAGCCGCAGACAACTTGGGCGAAGTTCGAATAGCTGGGCGAATCCCTTCCACCCCAAAGGCGATAATCTCTTTCTTGATGCGAACCAGCATTCGCGAAAACGGCTGCAGCTCGCTTAAGCTCACTTTCGGAGTCAACGACTCAAGCCCCGGAACCGCACGCAGCCGCGCAGTTAACGCATTGATCGACTCTTCACCACCAGCCACAAAGAGATTGATCCCTTCGCTGCTGAGCAGAATTGTCCCCTTCAGGCTTCGCTCTTTGCAAAAGGCCAATAGCCCTTCCCGCAACTCCTTCAGGTTTGCTAGCTCAGCAAACTGATACGCAGCAATATTGGTAATTGGCAACACGGGAGTCGTAGCGCTCATGACAGTTGAATGCGTGATTAG
Organism: Planctomyces sp.; assembly: GCA_027483145.1. Classification (GTDB taxonomy): domain Bacteria; phylum Planctomycetota; class Planctomycetia; order Planctomycetales; family Planctomycetaceae; genus JAIXVG01. The sequence continues at coordinate 6,038 of JAIXVG010000331.1, read as the reverse complement.
AATCGAGATTGAAACCCACTGGCCGTCGCCAGCCCCTTAACTTCTGCACTCTCATGCAGAAAAGCCGAACCGAATATCCGCTGGGGATTGTTCAGACTATCGAAGAATTCGGAAACAATTGCTCGCTTCCAGAGATTCTTTGACCGGCTATGAGTGTAATCGAAGGCCCCCGTTTTGACGAATCGACCCGTGTTCGCCCCGCCGTTGTCCAGCTGGCAACCTACACCGTCAAGCGTCCCTAACTCATCGAAAAGTAGTAAACCGAAAGGGTCAGACCAATCGCAATCACAATCCCTCGAATCAGCTTCTTGTGAACTTGCTTCGCTGCAACCGCACCTGCCCAGCCTCCAATAATCCCGGCGATAATCATCGGAATGGCGTACGGCCAATAAACGTTTCCAGAAACGACAAACACGGCAACCGAGGTTCCGTTAATCACCGATCCCAGCATCGCTTTGACTGCGTTCATTTCGTGAATGTCATCGAGGCCCGCAAACCCCAGCGTCGCCAGCATCAAAATGCCAATTCCTGCTCCAAAGTAACCCCCATAAACGGCAATTGCCATTTGCAGAAGTAGCACCAATAAACCACGACCGGGCCGATTGACCGTATTTGGTGCATGGTCACCGTGTGTGTCCCCGGCTTGGATCAACCGCGTGATGTAAGGCTGCACAACTAGTAACGTTGTTGCAGTCAAAATCAAATAAGGGACAGCCACGCGAAACTGCTTCTCGGGCAGCCAGACCGCCAGCAGGCTCCCTGCCAACCCTCCCACCAAGCTTGGTCCCACGAGTTGCCAAAACCAGCGCTGCTGGCGTCTCAGCTCGGCTCGGTAACCCCACGCAGAAGCGAGCGAAGCCGGAAACAACGCCAGTGTGCTGGTCCCATTGGCCAATTTGGTCGGCTCGGGCAACCCGGCTAATGCAGCAACCAGAGCCGGAAACGTCAGCAGCGTCCCACCACCCGCAATTGAGTTAATCCCCCCTCCCGCAAACGCGGCTGCACATAACCAGAAGAGGGTCATCGCGAAAGGTGTTCCTTCTTATCGAGTCCAAGTCGTTAAATCACAGGCGAGCCGACTTCGTCAGCGGTCGGGCAAACAACCCAAGTATCGTGTCTCGCACAAATGGATTCTCATTCTTCGTGTGCCACTGGCTTCGCCAGTGAGTTGCAAACTGAGTATCCAAACAGGGATGCCGTGGCAGAACAGAAAGTACTCTGCCCGAATTCTAAAGCCTGACAAACCACTAGCTCTGACTAGCCAGCGCCGCAAAGCGACTCACTAGAACTCGGGCCGACCGCAGTCCATCCACCGCCGCACTGACAATACCACCCGCATACCCAGCTCCTTCACCCACTGGATACAGCCCCCTGATGTTCGGCGTTTCCCGGGTCACCAAATCACGATCAATGCGAACGGGTGAACTGCCGCGCATCTCCGGGCCAACCAGCACTGCGTTCTTCAGGAAATGCCCCCCGAACTTCTTATCCATAATCGGCAGCCCGTTTCGCAGCGCTTTCGCGATCACCTCCGGCAAGAATTGATCGAGCGCCAGCGGCTTCACCCCTCGTTCATAAGAGCATTCAATTTTCGAATCGGCTGCAGGCGTTTTACCTGCCAGAAAATCAGCGGCTCGCTGCGCGGGACACAGATAACTGCGGCCCCCTTGTTCGAACGCCAGCGATTCAAACTTGCGCTGCAACGCCACCCCGGCCAGGGGATGATCACTCCCAAATTCATGCGGCTCTAGCGTCACAACCACCCCGCTATTCGCATACGGAGTGTCATGCCGCGAGTTACTCATCCCGTTCGAACAAAACATGTTGGGCTCTGACACACTGGGAATAATAATCCCCCCCGCACACATGCAGAACGTAAAGACGTCTTTGGCCCCCTTGGCATTCAGGGTGTAGTCAGCAGCCCCCAACACGTCATGGTACTCTTTTCGACCATACTTGTGCTGATTGACCTGCTCTTGCGGCTGCTCGATTCGCACCCCCAACTGAAAGGCCTTCTGCAAAATGGGAACCCCTTGCCCCAGCAGAATCTCATATGTATCGCGGGCGCTATGACCAATCGCCAGAATCACATGCCGCGTTGTGATGTACCCGCTCGATGTATGCAGGCCAACCACCGCTCCATCAATGACATCAAGCCCTTCAAACCGACATCCAAACCGATACTCACCACCCAAGGCTTCGATCTTGCGGCGAAAGTTGCGGCAGATCATCGGCAGCTTATTGCTTCCCAGGTGAGGCCGATTCTCGTACACAATCGATTCGCGACCGCCGCACTCGACGAACCGCTCCAACACATAATCAACATCAGGGCCATCCATGCGGCACGTCAGCTTCCCATCACTGAAGCAACCAGCCCCACCCTCTCCGTACAGATAGTTGTTCTCCAGATCAAACGAGCCACCCCGGTCGAAGCTTCGCACAGCGGGCACTCGCTCCTTAACTGGATAGCCCCGCTCAATGACCACCGGCTGATAGCCCTTGGCAGCCAGATAGTAGCCTGCCAACAAACCGGCAGGTCCCGATCCAATGACCACCGGCCGATGCTCAAGTGGCTCTCGTCCTGGCCTCGGATCTTCAAACGGCGGAGGGTCGAACGGCTGAACATCGCTGCCCGATCGCTGTGCGGCCGAGCTCACTGCTCGCGATCGTTCAACATCGTCAGGCAGGTCGATCACTGCGGTATAAACAAACTGCAGCTCGCGGCGGCTCCGAGCATCGAGACTCTTCTTCAGAATCCGCCAGCGAACCACGTTTTCGGTTGTCAGCCCCACCCGGCTGGCTAGCGCTCGCGGAAGCTCCTCATTCTCTTCTGCCCCGACTGGCAAGCGAACATTAGAGATACGCAGCGACATGAAGACGTCTCGACCAACGAAAATTCAGGACAAATCAAATCAGGACGGACTCAGTCAATTCTAGGAAATCATCGGCCGATTTGCCCCGGTTTGCGCTGGAACAGCACCGATCTGGCCCAGCTTTTTGCACTCATCCCGTTTTCTACGCGCAGTTTCCGTCGATTTGGGTCACAATGATTAGGCATCTGCAAGTATCACACCGCTAGCTTAGCCCGTTTGGGCTGCGTCAGTTCTGAAACGACTGCCAATACCGCAAAACCCAGCGGAATTGTCACCAGCCCTGGCTGGCTGAAGGGAACCAGCGCCATTTCTGGCGGCAGGCCGTACACATCCTTGAATGCCTGCTGGCTGACCAGAATCCACCCCAGCGAAGACAACATCCCCACACTAATCGACGCCACAATCCCCTGACGTGTCGTCCGTCGCCAAAACAACAGCATCACCAGAGCCGGCAGGTTGGCCGAAGCTGCAATGTTAAAGGCCCATCCAACCAGAAACGAAACATTCATTTTCTCGAACACGATCCCCAGAATCATGGCGATGACCCCCACCACAACTGCAGCCCATTTCGCCAGCCGAACTTTCGCGCTGTCACTTAACGGCATTCGAAAGACGTCACCTGCCAAGTCATGGGCGACAGCACCGCTGGCTGCCAGAATCAGCCCACTAACCGTCCCCAGTACGGTGGTGAAAGCGACAGCCGAGATAATCGCGAACGGCAGCTCACCAAAACTGCGGGCTAATAGCGGGGCTGCCATGTTCGAGTTAGTCACATCCAGTCGCCCGCTGGTCATGGCTCCCAACCCAAGATACAGCGTCAAAATGTAAAAGAACCCAATACTGGCGATTCCGACTACAGTACTTTTGCGGGCCGATGCCTGGTCCTTCACTGTGTAATAGCGAATCAGAATATGGGGCAGCGATGCGGTTCCACCAAACAAGGCGAGCATCAACGACACAAAGTCGAGTTTCTCACGCCAGCCATCTCCCCGAATCCCTCTGAACGTCGGGCTTCCCCCGGGAACCAGCAGTTCTGCTCCAGCGACAGGCTTTGCGTAATAAACAGTTGTTGGCCCTGCTTCTGGATCAACAATTTTCTCAGAAGCCCACGTCACCACTGTTGATTGCTGGAGCGTCGACAAATAGCCAAGCGGGCCAAGTGGGCCGGTCGAGTGAACACCACCTGGCAGATTTTCGACATGACCTCCAGGAAGAAGATCCATCTTGGTGCCATTGACAATGGTCCCTTGCGGCACCCCACCAATCAGCTTCTTCCCCTCAGCCATCGAGACCGCCTGGGCCGACCGAGCGGTTCCGGCAGCCGCATCGATCCGAAAGATTTCAAACCCGCTGGTTTCATCCTGCTTTTTCAACCGCACATAGGGCTTTCCTTCCCAAGGACCCGTTGCCGGGATCACCCTCGCCGGGTCTTTCAGCACGTCCGCCAGCGGCCTTTCTGCAAAGAGCGGCGTCGTTGCAGTTGGGTCATGCGGGTTAATCGATAAGCCCCGATTGAGGACGAGAACCGTCAGCCCTGCACATAACACAACCAGCATCGCACCTTTAAAGAACTGGACATAGGTCGTTGAAACCATCCCGGCCGTAACCACAATCGTCATCACCACCACCCCGACGACCACCACGCCAGCAGCATGACTCAGTCCCAAAAGTGGTTGAACCAGAGTCCCCGCACCTACCATCTGCGGAATCAGATAAAAAATGCTCACCACCAGCGTACTGATCGAAGCCGCTAATTTGATCCCCCGATCCTGGAACTGATTGTTGAGCGCATCGGCAAACGTGTATCGCCCCATCCGCTTCAAAGGCTCTGCCACGACAAACAACGCAACGATCCAGCCCGCAAGATACCCAATCGAATAGAGGAACCCGTCGTACCCATAAAACGCAATCATTCCACAAATCCCCAGGAATGACGCGGCTGATAAATAGTCCCCGGCAAAGGCGACCCCATTCACAAACCAATGGATCTCGCCGTGCGCCGCAAAATAAGCACCGGCTGACTTCGCCTTGCGTCCCAGAAATGCGCTGAGGCCAACCACACCCAGCACAAAAACCAAGAAGACGGCGACTGCACCAATCGATGTTTCGTAGATCACGCACGAATTCCTTGAGATTCACTCGATCAGTCAGTCGACTCGAACTCGGCAATCAAGGCTTTGGCAACAGAAGGCTCGCCACGTCAAAGAGGTTTAGGGCTAGTCCAAAGCTGATCAGCGAGCGGCAGACCGACATGAGCCAGGCAATGGGCAATACTCTTATCCGAAACCACCGCTAGAGGTGGCATTTATCAAATAGCCTCTGTCGCAAGCTCACCCGTTATCGCTGGCATCACGACTGAACTTGGCGATGCCCAGATACACCAGCGATAACGCAAAGGCTAGCAGGATCAATCCCAATCCAAAAATGATGGCTAAATTCACCCCGGCCACGACCGGAACAGGCATCAGTTGCGGGCCTGCCACATTCAGTGCAATAAACGCCCCATAGGCGAGGCAGTAGATCGCAAACAATTTCAAACCAACGCGCTGGTTAGTCGAAAGCGGATCCCCCTGTACCGGTGGAACTCCCCCAGCCAGACGGACCTCACAAGACTCTTCATGTTCGCTTGGTTTGTTCATTTGTTGGATGCTTGGCAAAGACGGAGCTATTGGCGAAACCTTAATGCCCAGGTCGGGCGACTCGTCAAACGGAGATTCCGTTAGGTCATCGGAAGTCCTAGAAACTAATCGACTTAAGACTCAATTCCTAGGCCGCACCGGGCTCATCATCAGAACTTAAAGGGCCCCCCCAGTCATTCAGACGGTTTCCCCTATTGTCGGCAACCCCGCAGGATGGCCAGATCCCAAACTCCCGATCCTCCAGGCCCCACCCAGCCCCGGCAACTATTGTCAAGACGAAGTTTCCACCAAACTTCAATAAAAATTTGTGAGTTCTGGTGGATTGGGCAAAATTTTTGAATGTAGATGGTGGATTTGATCCACTTGCACATTACCATATCGAAACACGTTGCCTGTTTGACTCATTCGTCGCAGAGCGTCCATTTTTACAAGTCGGCTGAGAGTGTTCTCGGCTAAGCGATCCCAAGTTGGTCCAGAGGAGTTACTAGTTATGGTTCGAGTTGTCTTTTCCATCTTGGCCGCTGCT
>JAIXVG010000230.1 GCA_027483145.1 Planctomyces sp. | reverse complement strand
GTTGTTACAAAACCTTCTGGCTCAAAGGTAAGGACCTTGATTCGCAGATTGAAACCTGCCAACAACCGGGTTTTGAGATAGCCTCGGCAAAAGCTGATTAGTCCATCCCGCCAGTTGTTGGGCCTTAAGCGGCCCAAACGCCACACAGAACCACTCCCTCCCGTGGACGAATGTTTCGTGTTAAACTCCTGTCCGTAGTTTGGGCCGATCCCAGTACCCGCGGATGCAGTTTGCTTCTCTTCGGCAATCCCAGCGGTGTTGAGCAAGTAATCGAACAGGCTTTCGGCAGCCAACCGAGCGAACAGAGAGTCTGGCGACCGGGAAGTCATCGCCACGCTACCGGTGCAGCCCACGACGCCAAGACAAAAGACCTTCAGAACGATTGACCATGACCGAACTTGTCCCCATCCGCGATGCCGAAGATCCACGAGATGTGGTCCATCGCGTCTGCCAGCTTTTGGCAGAGGGGCAACTGGTCGTCTTCCCAACCGAGTCGACCTATATCGCTGTCGCTTCCGTTTTGTCGCAGGACGGGGTTAACGCGCTAAAAACCTTAACCGGTCTGCCGCCAACGCTGCTCTTCAAGTCAGCAGACGAAGCTCGCGATTACTTCCCGAACATGTCTCCACTGGCACGCAAACTGGCACGCCGTTGCTGGCCCGGACCGGTCACCCTGCAATTGCCTGTTTCCCCCAACAACGGCCTCCTGGGGGCGCTTCCCGCTGAAACGTTGTCGTTAATCACGAATTCCAGTGGTGAAGCATTCGCTCGCGTTAGTGCTCAGTCGATTTTGCGGCAAACGCTTCAGCTATTGCCCTGCCCCCTCGTTGGCTCAAGCGAGTTCTGGCCAGCCGAAGCCCCCTGGAGATCAGCGGATCAATTGGCCATCCCGCCGGAAATCGCCCTTGTCGTCGATGATGGCCCCTGCCGCTATGGCGATCGGGGTACTACCGTCAAGGTTGGCCCAGAGGGGCTGAGCGTCGTTCTGGCCGGAGTTGTCTCAGAAACAACCTTAAGGCGCCTCTCCAGCGAGGTCTATTTGTTTGCCTGTACGGGTAATACCTGTCGCAGCCCCATGGCCGAAGCCCTGTTTCGCAAACACCTGGCCCAACGACTTGGCTGCACAGAAGAAGAACTGGTCGATCGCGGTTACGTCATCCTCTCTGCTGGGCTTGCGGCGGGTGTTGGCTCTCCCGCCAGCAAGCACGTTATTGAAATCATGAAGGCTGACGGCCTCGATATGCGCAGCCACGAAAGCCAGCCATTAACCGAGCGGCTGCTTCAGCAGGTTGACCACATCTACACGATGACTCGCAATCATCGTGAAGCCATCCTGGCCGAACGCTCCGAACTCAGCTCTCAAGTATCGGTTCTGTCTGCTAACGGAAAAGACATCTCCGACCCTTATGGCCAGGACGAAGCGGTTTACCTGGCCTGCAAAAATCAAATTGAAACCGAAATCATTGCACTGGTTGAACAGATTCTCAACCCGCCTACCGGTTAAGCTAGTGGTGGCTTAACCTTAGTCGCCTGACATATTTCATCCTTGCGAATTTCAACTTATTATGCGCATTGCAATTGCCAGCGATCATCGCGGATTTCAGATCAAGGCCAAGATTCTGGCTCAACTCACCGAGTTGGGTCACGAAGGGGTCGATTTCGGCCCTGTTTCCGATGAAAGTGTCGACTACCCCGACTATGGAGCAAAGGTCGCAGCCGCTGTCTCGAATGCAGCTTTCGATCGTGGCATACTGATTTGCGGCACGGGTATGGGGATGTGCATTGTGGCCAATAAGTTTAAGGGGGTACGAGCCGCCTCCTGCCACGACGACGTGACTGCCGAGATGAGCAGGCGTCACAACGATGCCAATATCATGTGCCTGTCGGCCGACCTGTTGGGCGAACGCCTCGCAGCCCGCATGGTCGAGTTATGGCTTTCCACCGAGTTCGACGGCGGACGCCACGCCCGACGCCTCGACAAAATTCGCAGCTACGAAACCGACTAGCAAATCAGTAATCATCGTCATGCACTGTTTCAACGGATTGATTTTCACGAACACGAGATTCAATCTAAGAGTCTGCCCAACGAGCCGACGATGCCAAACGTCGGGTTCTTTACTTTTTGATCACGCTTCCTAACGCAAATGCGTTGCCATGCCACGGCAAACACGTTTTGTTTGAAGCCTCACGAGGCAGAGAGCATCTTCTTTTCGTATTGCCCAAAGGCTTGCCATGTCGATCGCCCCCGCCAACCTGCTTTACGCCCCCACTCACGAGTGGATTTGCATCGACGGCCAGGAAGCCACGATCGGCCTCACCGACTTTGCGATCAACCTGCTGTCCGAACTCAGTTTCCTGGAACTCCCCAAACTGGGTGCTCCCCTCAAGCAAGGGGAAACCTTCGCTGAAATTGAAAGCGATAAAGCAGTCAGTGATCTCTACGCCCCCCTCAGCGGCGAAGTGATTGCCATCAACACCTCCATTTCTGAAAACCTGGCCCAGTTGGCCCAGGACCCTTTCACCAACTGGCTAGCCAAGATTCGTCTGGCAACCCCCACTCCAAACACCGGCCATCTGCTGACACACGCCGCCTACCAGCAACACTGCCGTAGTCATTAACAAAAGGTGTCAGGCACCTTTTTCTCTTTTTGATGATACGAAGCGAAGTAATCCTCGCCGCTCAAGTACATCTTGCATCCGCACACGGCGAAAGTCGTCGAATGGGTGTTTTGGCAGAGTTCGAAGCCAAGAACCCGACCGCTGACGCAGTTGGCTTGCCTAAGACTTCAAGATTTCCCTGGAGGGAGTAGCGGGGTGGAAATGACAACCGCCCGGTGCTTTTTGAGCAGCCGGGCGGCGAGGGGAATGCGAAAACGGTTCCTGACACCTTTTCTTATTTTCGTGTTGCTTTGGCGGCACCGGCGGCTTGCTGTGGGGCCGGCTTGCCGGTGGGCTGAATTGGGGCACCGGGGGTTAGGGTGCGGTCGGGGCCGGAGGTGGTCGAGGTGAGGTAGTTGTCGACCCGGGCCTGCTTTTTGAGTTCCTGGAAGACTTCGGCCACCGCGGTTTGGGTCTTGGTTTCAAGGAGTTCTTCGTAGAGGGCTTCGCGGACTTCGCTGATGTCGGTCACAGTTGGAACGGTGCGGCCTTCACCCTTCAGAATGACAAAGCGATTGGCGCCGATTTCGATGACGCCCGAGATTTCTCCTTCTTTCAGCTTGAAGGCGGCGGCTTCCACTTCGGGACTGCCAGTAAAGCGTGGGACAGGTGGAACGGCACCACCCAAAGCGCGGCTGTTGGGATCGATCGAGTGTTCCTGGGCGTACTTGTCGAAGTTGTCTGGGTCCTTGTGGACTTTATCCCAGAGGTCGGTCGCGCGGCGACGGTTATCGAGCATGATCATCCGCAGCTTGACCCGTTCGCCATAGTTGCGAACGAAGGCTTTTTCGATCTCTTCTTCGGTCAATTCAATTTGGCCACCAGCCAGCTTTTTAAGGGCCAGTGCGGGCCAAATGATACTTTGGCGATACTGCTGAGGGGTAATGTTTCGTTCGGCCTGCAGCATTTGATACCAAGCGGGAGCATCGAGGTTGAAGCGTTTGGCGATGCGGTTGACTTCGACGGTGACTTCTTCTTCTGAAACATTGATGTTTTGGGCTTCGCACGCCTGTTGGATGACCATGCGGTTGATGAGGTCATCGAGAATCTCCTTGCCGTGCCGCGAAACGCATTCTTCGGCGACCATGTCGTAGGAGATGATTTCTTTGCCGACGCGGGCGAGGGCTTCGACCGGTTTTTTGTTGGGGGTCACACGAGCAGTGCCGGTTGGCTCGGCGGCGGCCTGACCGGGAGTGGCTTGCATCGATTGAAGGCCAATCGCGCCGCCGAGGAGAGCCAAGCCTGTGCCAGCGAGCAGCATCCAAAGCTTGGCTGAAGTGCGGCTAGGGTTAGCAGCCACAGGGCTGGTTAGCGGCGTATTGTTCGCCTGGCCCGATTGATCAGGCTGCGGCGTTGTCAGGTGCATCCCTTCACCCATGACAGCTCATCTCCGATTTGAAAAGTGATCCGAAAGTGCGGCAGCAGACCTAAACAATTGCCCGCAGTCAGTTTTTGGTTGTGACGAGGCCCGTTTCGAGCGGCAGAAATTGCCACATCTTGGGCCAATACAACACAGATCTTTGGCGGTTTGTAGGGAGAAGGGAAAAAAGGGTCAAGTTCGGTTTTTGGGTATGGGGGGCGGGCAAGAAAGCAAGAAGGGGGGGATTTGCGTGGAGCAGGAGGGGGTGATGTCGTTTTGGCTGAAGGGTTCAGGTTTGGTTCGGTGGGGCGGGCGAGTGTCGTGACTTGGAAATGAGGAAAATGATCTGAATGCGAACAACCTGGGGTGTTGGCTTCATTAGTGCCAACTGTCGGTTCATTTGAAGACACTGGCAAAGCCAGCGGCACACAATGATGATATGCCAACCGTGCAAGACGCTACGCTCGTGCAGGGGGCTAGAAAAGGGGCCTGGCACCGTCTATAGGCTTTTCTGAAATGGGAATTCAGCAATGATCAATAGTTTGCTCGAAGTAATAACTGGGCGGGACGATTTGGAGCGAGTTGCTTACAAAGAGAATTTGCAGCTATTGAATGCGTATCTCAAGAAGCGACCTGTTTTTGTCCCACAACGACCTAAGCGGCTTTTGGACCCGAACACGATGACATCGGAACAATTAGTCGAGAATTTGACGCTCGATATGGAAGAACTCTCAAACGCAGATTTCGAACCATGGATACTGGAAGTGAACGGTAAACTACGTCTGCCTGTGTTTTCCAGCCAGAAACGGATGAAGGCATTCTCCGCGAGAATCTCTACTGAGATGAATCGCGTTTTCGGATTGGGTTGCGTAGCGGTTCTGCTTCGTGAAATCACTGGAAAGGTCAGTGTCGACTATGTCGATCTGAATCCCTGCAACACCAAAAGCTGGGAGATTGGAGTCAAGAGTCTAGCGTAATCCCAGTCTGTCGATGTTTGAGAGAATGGCAATTTGAGATGAAGTGCGTAGTGGGTGACGAGTGAAGCGGAAGAAAATCGTCAGTTGGGCCGCATCGATGAGATTAGCGGTGGTCGGTGGAGACGCGAACGAGGCCGGGGGTGACGTCGAGGTCGAGGGGGGAGAATTGACGGGCGTCGATGTATTCCCAACCGAGGCCACCCATGGCGGCGTTGTCGGTGCAGAGGTCGAGCGGAGCGAAGAAGACTTCGAATCCGTGGCGGGTTGCGGCTGAGGAAAGACTGGTGCGGAAGGCTTTATTGGCAGCGACGCCGCCGCCAACCGCTAAGCGGGTTTCGCCGGTCTGGTGCATTGCGGCAACGGATTTGGCAACCAGAACCTCGATGACGGCTCGCTGGAACGAGGCGGCGAGGTCGGCGATGCGCTGAGTATTCAAAGGAGGGGGGACGGCCCGAGCGCCAGGGGTGCCATGAGCGGCGTACAGAACTGCGGTTTTCAGGCCGCTGAAGCTGAAGTCGAGGCGGTCTTCATGCAGGAAGGCCTGTGGGAACTGAACGGCGTGGCTGTCGCCGTGTATGGCGGCGGCCTCGATGACGGGGCCGCCGGGGTAGCCGAGGTTCAGGATTTGGGCCACTTTATCGAAGGCTTCGCCAGCGGCGTCATCGATGGTTCCCCCCAAGGGGTTGAACGTGATGGGGGTGGGGCAGTGATAGAGATTGGTGTGGCCGCCACTGACGACAAAACCGACACATGGGTAAAGGGGCTGCTGGGTGGCTAGCTGGCAAGCATAGATGTGGGCCTGCAGGTGATCGATGGCGACCAGTGGAATGCCCAATCCCCAGGCGAGGCTTTTGGCAGCGGTGAGGCCAATGAGAAGTGAGCCGACGAGGCCGGGTCGGGTGGCGACGGCGACCGCTTCAAGGTCTTTAAGGGTGACGTTGGCTTTGGCTAAGGCTTCTTTAACGACCGGCAGAATGGCTTGGACGTGGGCGCGGGAAGCGATTTCGGGGACGACGCCGCCATAACGAAGATGGAGGTCGGTTTGCGAGGCGACCACGTTACTGAGGACATGGCGATCGTGAGTGATGACGGCGGCTGCGGTTTCGTCGCAGGAGGTTTCGATGGCCAGGAGATAGCGGGGGGGGGTCACTGGATAAGGGAGTCAAGTGAAAGCGTTTGTCTGGGGTCACGCATGAAAACAACGAAAAGACACAAGACACTGGCATAGCCAGTGCCACCCGAGGAAGAGAGAAAAAGGAAGAAGGCTAAGGGAAGACACTGGCGGTTCAAAGGTACCGCCAGTGCCACATGACGAAATGCTGGACGGTGTTAAGTGCCACCAGACCGACATGGTTGCTATTGGTTAATGACGGTCTTGGAGGGTGACCCGGCGTCTGCGGCTTTCTTTTCTTCGGGGTTCGCGTTTTCGGCCAGTTTGGTGGTGATCCATTCCAGGGCCTTGCTGAGCTGCGGATCGACATAGTCGGTCTGCGGGACCGAGCCATCCTCACGCAGGACATCGCGATCACGGCGATAATCGAGATACTTCTTCAGCTCTTCGTTGCTGAGTTTCACTTCGTAGCCGGCATCGGGCATTACGCCCCAATCGTCGGTCTCTTTTGAATCGGGGAAGCGGTGGATGTTTTTGCCGCTGCGGCGATGATAGCTGGCGGTGGTGAGCTTGATGGCGCTTTTGCCCCCTTCCAGTTCGATAACGTTCTGGACGCTTCCCTTGCCCCAGGTTCGTTCGCCAACGATCAGTGCTCGCTGGTCGTCCTGCAGGCAGGCACTGACGATTTCGCTGGCGGAGGCGCTATAGCGATTGACCAGCACGACCATGGGGAAGCCGGTGTGTGTGCCCGAGCGTTTTGCTTTAACGACTTGCTCTTCGGTGTTGCGGCCTTTGGTGCTGACGATAACGCCCGACTCGACAAACAGGTCAGAGATCGCAGTCGCGGCCGAAAGGAGGCCGCCGGGGTTGAAGCGAAGGTCGAGGACCAAGGCCCGCATGCCAGCAGCTTCAAGTTTCTTGATGGCTGCTTCGACTTCTTCGGCACTGTTGCGACTGAAGTGGGTCAGGCGCATGTACCCGATTTTCTTGTCGTCATCGATGAAGAGAGACCATTCGCCCCCTTTTTGATAGCGGTCACCCAGAACGGTGGGGGTCTTGATGATGGCCCGCTCGACGTCGAAGGTTTTGGGTTCGGTTTCCCCTTCGTGAAGGATGGTCACTTTGACGATCTCGCCCACTTTGCCCTTCATTGATTTGACGGCTGTTTCGAGTTCGCGGTTCTCAGGGAACTCGGCTGTTTGCTTGTCGCCAATGGCCAGAATGCGGTCTCCGGCACGGACGCCTGCCTTATAGGCCGGGGTGCCGGGGAGAGGGGTCATGACCATTAGCTGGCGCGTGCGTGGTTCGAAGGTGACTT
>JAIXVG010000219.1 GCA_027483145.1 Planctomyces sp. | reverse complement strand
GGATGTCGGGGTTCGCCTCTTGTCCATCGCGGCGCGAAACAGACCTGTTGACCACGGCCGCCTGATTTGGGGGCTGCAGGAGCATTTCGTGACACCAAGCACAATTGCGTCTGGCAAAGATGCAGTCAGGGAGTGCGTTGGTCTTCTCCAGCGCTCGGGATTGCCGTTCGAGTTTCTGGCACATGTCGAAGGCGAATCGAGAATCGAGATCCAGTTCAGCCCCGAAGTGGATAGCTCACCGCTTCGGCAGATTGCTGAGAACCTCGCCGATGATCTGCGTTTTCTCGCACCTTGAGAGCGACTCTCCTGCACTGAACTCTAGGGCAGACTACTTCAGCACCACGGTCGTCGTCAGCGTGAATCGCCGAAAACAAAAGCCCCTCTGGAGTGATTACTCAGACCCGAGGGGCCTTGCGTCAAGATGCGGACGACTTAGAGTTCGGTCGCTTCAATCTCCGTCACGAACCGACCGGCGTCGCTGGTCAGGAACGCGCTCATCACCTCGAACACGGCGTCACTGAAGCCGCGGACGTTCAGAATATCGCTCCGTTCCGGGGCCTGCGTCGTCTGGTTCGGTTGCAGGTCAATGCAGATCAGCTTCGGCCCCATGATGTCGCCACCCTGGAGCTTGACCTGGTTCTGCACGAACTGCTGCCATTCCGTCATCACGCCGGTCGAGCCATTCGTACCGTAGAAGTACGGCCGACCCTGGTAGACCCAACTCTCGTTATCGCTGAATAGGACGACACCCGCGAACTTCCGCTTCGCGTAAGCCGCGTTCGCCTTCTTGATCGGCAACGAGCAGTCGGTTCCCCCCCACCGTACTTCGCCAGTCGATCCGCCAAACTCAGGATCGAGTCGGACGGATCGATCTTCACATCGAACGCCTGCGTGTCGAACGGCACGACCACGCTCTCCGGGTTGCGCCGCAGGAGGGCCGCCGCCACGAGGGCCGCGACATCCACGCACCGCATCTTTGTCGTACCGCCGCGGCCACGGTTGCCCGTGACCGGCGACTGCATCGAACCCGACACGTCGAGACCGATCACGACCGGTCCCGGCAGTTCCGGCACGTTGCCGCACGCGATCTCCGCCGCCTTGTGCAGCGCGGTCTTGATTGCCTGCGGGACATCGTCCGACGCGTTCAGGTACGCCGCGAAGAACTGGTACGGAAACTGACGCGACCGACGGATTACGTTTTCATCCGTCAACCGAGCCGCGACCGCCTTCACAGTCTCCCCATCGTCGAAGACGCCGTGCCGCTGCAGCCTGTTCAGGTTCATGCGCAGCGCCTGTGGCCCCATCGTCCGCGCGATCGCCGCCCAGACCTTTGCACCCTTCGCCGTGTCGGCCAGCAAGTCCCACCGCGCATGTAGGTTGTCCAACATCGCGATCTGCTGCTCAGCCGTTTCCGCCGTGCGGAACGCGACCAACAGCCGAACCTGCTCCGGCAGGTCGACTTCACCCGCCGGCGTCCACTTCGCGACCTCCTTGTCCGTCAGCCAGCCGAACAGCGCCCGCCGGCTGTTGTCCGACGGCGTCGGCCGCGCCATCCGCAGGATGTCCCGTAGCGATGGATCGTGACCAATCGACGCCGACAGCAGCTTCTCCGGTGAGGCCGTGTTTAGCCACCGCTGAAACGCGCGCTGTAGCGAACTCGAAAGGCTCTTCTTGCCGAACTGACCCGAGCGGATCATCTGGAACAGCGTCCGCAGCACGCGGCCGTTGTCAATCACGCGGTCGAATACCTGATGGAACAGGACCGTGTCGCGCGCGGCGAGCGTCGCCGTCAGCGCAGCCGGCATGTCCTTCAGGTACGCCCGCTCGCGCGAATAGATCGCCAACTTCGCCAAGAAGACGTTGTCGTTGACCTGCGCGATCAGCGCCTTCAGCGTGTCGAGCTGCGTGTCGAGCTGCGTGTCGGCGTCGGCGTAGAAAGTTCCGTTGAAGCAACCCGTCGCCGCGAACTGGGCGAGCGCGTGCTTCGGTTCCAGTGCATAAGCCGGTCCGCCGGCCTCGTTCCTCGCCGTCGCCCGCGGCAACAGCGCCATCATGCTCGAAAACAAGGACTTGTTGGCCATGATTCGGCCTCCGCTGAAAAGTGGCTCGACGAAGGGGTGGCGAGAGAACAGGCCTTGCGGCCATTCCGATGCTCTATCCCATTGAGCTACTGCTTTCGCAGGCGGGACTTGAACCCGCAACCTTCGGATTAAGATGGACTCCCATCCGGCAGTCGAGCCGATGTCTAACAACCAGGCAGACAACTCCGTCAGCGCTGGTTTCCCTTCCATGATCAAAACGGATTCGACGAGGTATGGCCGAGAGGTGTCGTTGGACTTTACGGCCGTCCGTATCCTCTGCTTTGGCAAAGGACCGTGGACTGACGCATGCTTCTCGGAGAGATCTCTGCGTCATTCACTAGCCGGTCACCCGGCATCGCTACCTTAGGGCCGTCATGGACTCCCAGCCGGCAGTCGAATCGAGAATGTTTGTCACATCGTGTTCTCATTGATCCGCAGGGACTGGAAAGGTTCGCTGAAAACGATCCAACGAAGGATGGCCAGAGTTGCCGGTCCCATCAGGGACTGAGAAGCTCCCGCCTCTCGTGGCAGCCACGCGAGACATGTGGTCCCGACGCGGTTCGGGGATGGACTCCAGCAGGGCAGTTGGATCGTGTTCAAATGCACTCGACGAAGTTGTGGCCAGAGTTCCGGCCCGAACGGAACGATCAAGCAGCGGGCCGGGCGGGATTCGAACCTGCTAAGCCTTGGACTCCAAACCGGCAGTCGAGTGTGTCTCCAAGGTCAGTTCAAAACGGATTGACGAAGTTATGGCCAGAGGCTTTTTCGTCGCTCTACCACTGAGCTACAGCCACCATTTCGGAAAGGGTGACTGGTGGGACTCGAACCCACGACCTACGGCTCGGAAGGCATGGACTCCGCACCGGCAGTCAATCCGTGTTTCGTGTCAATAAGCCCCAACGAAGTGTGGTTGAGACAATGCGCCTTGCGGCACACCTTACCAAGGTGATGTAGTCCCGACCGGCAGTTGAAGCTGTTTTAGGACACGGCCGGCGAGGTTGTGGTTCAGACGCGATCTGTGCAGATGGATTCCGAACTCGCAGTCGGTCGTGTCAAGACGCCGGTGGGAGTCGAACCCACTGGAGCCGCCGCCACGCCGTGTGACTTCAGCGTCATCAAATCAGTGTCCCTGCCAGGAGTCGAACCTGGTCTACGACCTTCGCAGAGTCGCGTGCGTCCACCACACTCCAAGGACAAACAGTACCCCACCGAGGAATCGAACCTCGCCCGACTGCCTCGAAGGCAGTCATGCGTCCTCCACACCCGCAGGGCATGAACCAGTATCCCGACCTGGAATTGAACCATGGCCTGGACCTTCGGAGAGTCCAATGCAATCCGCTACACCATCGGGACAGAGCCGACGACTGGATTCGCACCAGCATGCTTCCCCCCAAAAGGCGAACAGGGGCAAGACGGACGCCCTTCTCAGTCGAGCCACGTCGGCAGTCAGCACGAGCGTGAGGATTCGAACCCCATCCAGCGGCTTTGGAGACCACCCGCTCTCCCAGGAGCACACTCGTGTAAATGCCGCCGAGTCATAACGGCTCGGCGGCGATCATCATTCATTCAGTTCCACAGTCCAGTACGCCTCGCTGAGGAACTTGGACCAGCTTTCGATTCGCACGTCCTGTCGCGCGTACAACGGACGCCAGACCGGTCGGAACGGAGCCTTCCGCAGCGGCATGTGCGATTCGTCCGGCGTGCGGTCTGCCTTTCGCTTGTTGCACTCCAGGCAGGCCAGGACGCAGTTCTCCCACGTACTGGTGCCGCCGCGCGAGCGCGGGAGCACGTGGTCAATCGTCAGGTCTTCGCTCCCCGGTTGGAGACCGCAGAACTGACACGTGTAGCGGTCCCGCTTGAAAATGTTCCGCCGGCTGAAGGTGACTGCGTTCGTGGGAACCCGGTCATACTCTGTCAGCGTGATCACTTCCGGGACGCGAAGCCGAAACGTCACCGACTGGACGAACGGCTCTTCCGCAGCAGGAATCAGCCTGGCCCAATCGGCCCACGTGTACTGTTGGAAGTCGGTGGGATCGACGATCCGCGCGCGTTCCGCTGCCACCAGCGTCAATGAGCGGGCCACGGAGGCCACGCCTACTGGCTGCCAGTTGCGGTTCAGGACCAACGTCGGTCTTGTCAACATTGCCACCACGATCTTCTCCTCTTCCCAAGGGTGTTCGAACGGGATCGAACCGTCACCTTCGGCTTCACAGGCCGACATGCAGGAACCACTACACCACGAACACCATCCATTCCCGGACCAGGAATCGAACCCGGACTTCCCCGTTAGGACCGGGGCGTGATTTCCGTTTCACCATCCGAGAGCGGAAGGAGCGGGAGTTGAACCCGCAAGGCACTCAACATGCTCGACCGGCTTCCAACCGGTTCCCGTCGCCATTCGGGTGGCCCTTCCGTTGATTCTTCAATGCCTCGACCAGGACTCGAACCCAGAACGTCCCGTTAGAAGCGGGACATGATCTCCATTTCACTACCGAGGCTTTACAAAAGCGGAAGGCAAGGGATTCGAACCCTCATCTCCCTCGCGGGAGAGCCGCGTTAGCAGTGCGGTCCGGCCAACCATATCCGGCTACCTTCCGTATTCTTCATTCATCAGTGGACCCACCGGGAGTCGAACCCGAATCTCCGCCATGCCATAGCGGTGTCGTGCCGTTGGACTATGAGCCCGTTCTTCGACGTCAGTGGACCGCCGGGGAGTTGAACCCCGATCTTCTGGTTGCGACCCAGATGTCGTGCCGTTGGACCAGCAGCCCAGTCTTCGAGAGGTCCGTTCGGGAATTGAACCCGATCTTCCGCCTTACCAAAGCGGTGTGCTCCCGGAACACCTACAGACCGTCGTTGTCGAATGATCCCGGATGGAGTCGAACCATCGTCGCCAGCATGTCGGACTGGTGTCGTGCCGTTGGACCACGGGATCGAAGTGACCGAAGTGGGAGTCGAACCCACAATATCACCAGGCTCTCGACCTGGCCGCTTTACCAAGGTTTGCGTACTCGGCCGTCAGTAGCCGGTCCAGGTGTCGCACCTGGCCGTCGAAGCTTATGAGGCTTCGCTGGGCGCTGGCCCACCGGCGTCAGTTCGTTTGCAATTGCAGGCCCCGGTAACGATCCGGGTCCCCCGCCATATGGGAGCGAGTCGGGCACCTGCCCCGCCTGCAGTGACCAAGGGGAGAGTCGAACTCCCAAGCCCGTGCGGGCACGACGTTCTGAGCGTCGCGTGTCTACCAGTTGCACCACTTGGCCATGTCAGTGACCCGTGCGGGATTTGAACCCGCGTTGCCGGCTTGAGGGGCCAGTATCCTGAACCGCTAGAAGAACGGGCCGTCGTTGTTCGAGTGCGTCGGGACGGAGTTGAACCGCCAATGCCCGAAGGCGGGTGGGTTACAGCCACTTGGGCACGCCAATGCCCAGCCGACGCAGGATGTTTCGAGTAGCACGGGTGGGAGTCGAACCCACAAAATCACAGAGGTTTGAGCTCTGCCGCTCTGCCAATTGCGTACCGCGCCAAATAGGCCCTCTCGATGGGATTTGAACCCACGATCTCCACCGTGACAGGGTGGCGAGCACTCCGGACTGCTCCGCGAGAGGGTAATGGGAATAGCTCGGGTGGGACTCGAACCCACAGCATCCCTGGTTCTAAGCCAAGGTGGTCTGCCAATTGCCTACCGAGCCATGCTTCTATCGATGCCCAAGGCGGGATTCGAACCTGCAATCACTCGGGTTTAAGCCGAGCCGCTCAGCCAGTTGGCGTACCGGGGCGTTCCGTTGTCGTAAAGGACTACCGCCTTCGGCCTTCATCCTCGCGACCGCTCGGCGGCCTCAGTTGGTTCCACGGATGGACTCGAACCATCGTTGTCTGGGTGTAGGCCAGAAGTCGTCGCCGCTGAACCACGGGATCAATCGGAAAGTGGACTCATCGGGAATCGCACCCGAATCCTCGGTTTGCAGGACCGATGTCTTCCTGTTGGACCATGAGCCCGAGTTGCTCACCATCACCGAGCGGAAGCCGTGGGACTAGAACCCACGCGCGGGTGCTTAACAAACACCTGCTCTGCCGCTGAGCTACCGACCCAGTGAAAAGTGCCCTGTGGGAGTCGAACCCACCTGTTCAGCTTGGAAGGCTGACACCATTGCCGATCGGTCAAGGGCACATGTTTCTGTTCAAGGCGGAAGTCGTGGGACTCGAACCCACAACGGGCGCTTCGCCCGCACCTGCTTTCGAGGCAGGCTCCCCATCCGGTCGGATGACTTCCATGCGTGGTCAAGCTGCGGTGGCAGGACTCGAACCTGCATTCGTCTCGTTAACAGCGAGCCGCCTTACCATTGGGCCACACCGCAATGTCATTCAGTCAGCGTGGTCGGATTTGAACCGACGCTCTCGTGCTCCCGAAGCACGCGGATTTCCAGACTTTCCCACACGCTGAAGTTCGTTCGCGGCCTTCCGCGAACGACATTGCACCCAGTGGGAGTCGAACCCACACATCCGCCCTGGCGAGACGGTACGCTGCCGCTACGTCATAGGTGCAGTTAGTCCTGGCCGAATTGTCAAAGAGCAAATCTGCAGAGCACCGGGTGGGACTCGAACCCACGTTGCCGCATTACGGGTGCGGTGTCTTGGCCGCTAAACGACCAGTGCTTGTCATTCGAATGGGACCAGACGGACTTGAACCGTCACCTGCTCGGGTAAGAACCGAGTGTGCTGCCGCTAACACCTTGATCCCGTGTTATTGCGATTGGGGCCGGAGGGATTCGAACCCCCGCCGGGCAGATTAAAAGTCTGCTGTGCTGCCGTTACACCACGACCCCGTGTGAGGGCGTGGCCACGTTTGTCTGTCAGGTCGAGTTCCATGACGATCTCCTTCAATCGCTCGGGACGGAGTTGAACCGTCGCTCCCGCCGTATCAGAACGATGTGCTTCCGTTACACCACCAAGCGCAATCGGGAAGCAACAGAGTGGACCAGACGGGCGTCTGGTCCGCGAAGGCGGTAGTCCTCGCTGTGGACATTCCCTTCTCCCCTGCATCCCGCTTCCAATCAGAACGGTTGGATTTGAACCAACGATCTCCTGGCCCCCAGCCAGACGCGATACCAGGCTTCGCTACGCTCTGCCGTCATCGAATGACCCGTGTGGGATTCGAACCCAACCTAGCCAGCTTGAAAGACTGGCAACCTCACCAGAAGTCGAACGGGCCGTGTGTGTGTGGACGTAAGTTCTCTGTGTTCCGGCGAACCGGATCTTTTGGAGGTGGGCTGGAAGGCGCTCGAATCCTTCTCTCCTGGTCTTCAGCCAGGCGCTAAACCGTCTCAGCTACCAGCCCATCTGTGCTCGTTGTTCGCGTGCAGCGCAACGAAAAAGCCCGGTGTCCTTTGCGTGACACCGGGCTTTGGAAAGCTCGCGGAAGGCTTAAGGCCGATGTCACGTGCGCAGGGGATACGGAGATTCTCCGCTACGCAAACCTGTACTCCCCGAATTGCCAGCAAATGGTTGCTGGAAATCGGAACGCACGGGTTGCGCTGCGAGCTGATTCGCCCCGGTAAATAACCAACCGGCGGCGAACTCTCTCGTATCGCTCTGTTTGCAATCGGACATCAGCCGTGAAAGCATCATGATCCGCAAGACCTGTTCATTCTTCCTCAAACTGGACAGCAACGATGAACGCCATCGCCGTTACCGTAGAGATGCGCGAACGCTGTCCAATGTTCGCGAGAATTTGAATGGTTGGTCATTTTTTTCAGGAACGCTTCGATACATCGCGGACAAGACTCAGATCGCCACTCCACCTGGAATGCGACCGGCAGTTTTTCAGGAGATCGGCCTTCACGGAGACAATCTGGTGCCCGGAGTGCCATTCGCTGGGGAACACCTTCTTAAGTCGATTCACCCAGAACCTGACGGGGCTGTCGATGAAGCGGTTCTGGACTCGAATCGTTCACCACGCCGTCAAAAGCAACGTGCAGTCGCATACTGCCCGCTAAAAAACGGCAAGATTTGCGGCATATAAGGTGATGCCCCTGAAGTAGCTCTGGGCGACCCGCTGCGAGCGAATAGCAGCCTCGTGAGGATC
>JAIXVG010000292.1 GCA_027483145.1 Planctomyces sp. | reverse complement strand
GCCCGCGTCGAGACTGAAACGGTTCAAGCCCAGCAAGCTGTGTTGGATAATTTGCTGCTATTGCGCGATGCGCTGGTCCAATTGGGAGCACCGGTTGACCGGGTTGATGTGGTCCGCACCGATCAATGGGGGCCTGCTTCCAATGGTTCCAACTCGAACCAGCCTCAGTCACAGCAGCAAGATCAATCACAACAATACCGACCACAGCCCGATGATCAACGAGCTGATACCACAGCACCCAAGCCCGCCGTGAATTCACCGGCTGCCTCGGGCCGCCGAATCGATACCATCAACATTCGAATTTGAAGCGTTGTTCTCTCACGGATGATTGGCTATGGCTACAACAACTAACGTCAGCGGATCGGGAACGGTCAAGACCCCGGTTAAGGTCGTCGACAAAAACAAAGTCGGCTTTGCCGGTCTGACGAATGAGACCTTTCTGAAGCTCTTGATTGCCCAATTACAGAATCAGGACCCGACCAATCCGACATCAAACGAGCAAATTGTGACCCAACTGTCACAGATGCAAAGCCTGCAATCGAATTTGGACCTTTCCGGGACGCTCAAGAACTTAAGCAACTCGCAGCAGCTCTCTAACTCTGCCAGTTTCCTCGGAAGAACGATCGACGGGACGACCACCGATGGGAAAGCGGTGACCGGGAAAGTCGACCGCGTTCTCATTCGCGAAGGGCAGGGGATTTTGAAGGTCGGCACCCAGGAAGTCCCGCTGAACAACGTGCTGGAATTAAAAGGTTGAACCGCACGCGTTGCTGGCCAGAAATGCGTGTGGCGGAGCTATGCACACTAGCGTTGTGCGTAACGTTATTATTGAGAACAGGTTGCGGCGTTTTTGCCCACGATTTCCGCAGCTGAATTTGGCATCCTTTCGCCCATCCCCGACTCCCGCCAGCACGTCTCGCCGATTCCAGCATTCTACCCCGGCAGAATTCGCCGAAATTCGCATCGCCACAATTTTCAACTTCTGTTAATCAGCCCCTTGGGGAAGAGTGTCGCCCGCCAACGGGGCAGTCATTCTTCTCCTCCATGAGGGTGCGATTTGCCGCACCAACCGCTGTTGTCGCAGCCCGGCACTGCGGTTCGCCACTGATTTCCAAGAAGTGTTCAAATGGGGCGAATCTTTCTGCTGCTGGTCCTCGGAGGCAGCTTTTCGCTGATGACAGAAGCTGCTTTAGCCCAACCTTCGGCCGAAGTGCGGCGGCCCACTGCGCGACCAACTGCAGCTTCAGTCGATTCATCGGTCCCGTTTCGCGAATTGGACCAGCCCGCTAAGCCAATTCAATTGCCCCAACGCGCTGCCAAGTCCGCTGCCAGCGACTCAAACCCCGACTCATCACGTCGAACGGTCACCCTCCCCTTATGGATGACGGTAATCACGTTGGGGTTGGTGCTGGTTCTCTTCACCTTTGGTCTCAAGTGGCTGCAGCGCTATGGGCCAGCCAGCTTTCGCGGGTTACCCACCGCAGCCGTCGAAGTCCTGGGACGCCGCCCATTAGAACCGAAGGTCTCGCTGCATATTGTCCGTTGTGGAAGTCGAGTCTTGGTACTTGGTGTGGGGCCAGATGGAGTCCGAACTCTCAGCGAAATTACCGACCCGGTCGAAGTTGATTTACTGGTCGGGGCCTGTCAGACCAAGTTAAGCGTTGCCCCCAAAGGGGAACCATTCGGGCAGATTCTCGAAAAGTCAGCCTTCTGGTCACCAACTGCTCAGCCGACAGGAGGCAGCCGTGCTTCCTGATCAAACCCGAATCGTGCGAGCTGCGATTATTGGTATCGTAGCGTTCCTTAGCGTGGCCAGTAGCATGTCGGTTGGCCTCGCTCAGGGGCGATCGATTCAAGCAACAGCCACGGAACGACCCAAGCAGCCGGTCTTCGAAGATCGGCGTGTAGCCCCGGCAAACTTCGAAGCAGAAGCTCCACCCGAACCGAACAACCAACTAGCCTTTCCTGCCGGCCTCGATCCCAGCGCATTGACCTCCCCGCAAGGACTCGGGGCTTCAATGAAGGTGATGCTGCTGCTGACCGTCCTGAGTTTAGCCCCGGCCATTCTGATGATGACCACGTGCTTTATTCGCATGGTGGTAGTCATGGGGTTGCTGCGGCAGGCACTGGGAACTCAACAGCTCCCCCCTAACCAGGTGGTGATTTCGCTGTGCCTGTTTCTCACGTTTATGGTGATGGGGCCAGTCTGGTCGAAGTCTTACAACGAAGGAATTCGTCCCTACACCAGCCCAGCACCAGGGGCTGCTCCAATCAGCGAGGTCGAGGCATTCGAACGAACGATGGCTCCGCTACGGGAGTTTATGAGCCAGCAAATCGACCTGGCCGAGAATGGGGAAATCGTCTGGATGTTCCTCGATTTCCAGCGTCCGCCAGCCGGGACAACCGGGGCAAGTGAGTACATCGAGCCTCAAAGCTATGCGGACGTGCCGCTGTTGGTACTACTGCCCAGCTACATGCTAAGCGAATTGAAAGTCTCTTTTCTGATTGGGTTTCAGATCTACTTGCCCTTTTTGATTATCGACATGGTCATCTCATCGGTCCTCATCAGTATGGGGATGATGATGCTGCCACCGGTCATCATCTCCCTTCCATTCAAGCTATTGCTGTTTGTGATGATTGATGGCTGGTTCTTGATTGTCGGCATGCTGCTGGAAAGTGTTCGCCCATTAGGGTGACGTCAGATAGTTAGGGGCCAGCCCAATTCGCGCAGGGCTGGGACAGATTCGAACGTCTGGCCTTGCTTGTTTGAAACCACTGGACCACCTGTAACAAGTGATCAATCAGAGAGATCTCCGAACAACCCGTGAGGTTACGAAGTACAAGCTGTCATTTATGTTTTCCATCGACCAAGCCACTGAACTTTGCCGCCATGCCGTGATGGTGACGCTGCTGCTCTGCCTTCCAGTTCTCTCGGCCTCAGTCATCGTCGGCCTCATCATCAGCATTGCCCAGGCGGTGACGCAGCTTCAGGAACAAACCCTCAGCTTTGTTCCCAAGTTAATCGCAATGATGCTCGTGATTCTGTTCACCCTCCCCTGGTCGCTGACTGTGTTAGTCGACTACTCGATCGAGCTGTTTGAGAACATTCCCAAAACCCTCGGGGGCTGACGGGTTTCCCCGCAGCGAAGTATCGAAGGTTGATAGAACGCCAGCATGATCTCCTCACTCCTCCTGGAAGCTGCCCTGTCGCAGTTTCACCTGTTTCTGTTGGTGCTGGTCCGCATCAGTGGCATCGCGCTGGCTGGGCCTCTCCTCGGGAGTGCGTCGGTCCCGACCAACGCTCGCATTCTAATCATCGTCGCCATTTCGCTATTGGTCACCCCAACCCTGGCTGGCAGGTCGGGACAGGAACTGGTCCGCTGGGACCAGAATGGCGATCAGTTTCTTTCGCGGGCCGAAGTACCCGAAGCGTGGCTGCCGTACTTTGAT
>JAIXVG010000279.1 GCA_027483145.1 Planctomyces sp. | reverse complement strand
TCTCTGGCTCGCCCGTCTTTCGTTTCGTCAGCGGGCACATCGAGGCGGGGTAATCGATGACAAACACCGGATCGGTGAGTGCGTCTTCCACAGTTGCTTCGAAAACATCATTCACAATCACATCCGGGTGCCGACCCTCGGTCGCAATGTGTAATTCCCGAGCCTTCAAGGCCACTGCAGCCGCATCGTGCATGTCGCAGCCTGCATGTTCGTTGAACAGGTCGGCATACTTGCGACGCGGGTAGGGAGGGGTGAAGTCAATCTCCAATTCGCCCCACTTCAGCTTCGTCGTGCCGTTTGCCGCCAGTGCCGCCTTCGAGATGATTTCTTCAGCCAAGTCCATCATCGATTCGTAGTTGCCATAGGCCTGGTAAAGTTCGATCATGGTGAACTCAGGGTTGTGGGTTGCATCAACCCCTTCGTTGCGGAAGACGCGGCTCATTTCGTACACCCGCTCGATCCCACCCACCATCAGCCGCTTGAGGTGCAGTTCGAGGGCGATCCGCAGAAACAGCGGGATATCAAGCGTATTGTGATGCGTAATGAATGGCCTGGCAGCTGCTCCCCCGGCTATCGCATGCAGTACGGGCGTTTCGACTTCAAAAAACTCGTGTCCTTTGAGCGTGGTTCGAATCGAATCAATAATCTTCAGCCGCTGAAACATGCGTGCCAAAACGCCATCGTTATAGATCAAATCGATATACCGCTGCCGCAGCAGCATCTCGATATCTTTGGCCCCGTGGAACTTTTCAGGAGGCTGAGCCAGCGACTTGCACAAAATGGTCAGGTGATCGACAAAGATCGAGACTTCGCCCGTGTTGGTTTTGCGAAGCGCTCCATCGACTCCGATAATGTCTCCCAGGTCGAAGCACTTCAAGAGGGCCCATTGCTCTTCGCTCAGATGATCGCGCGAGATCATCAATTGAATCCGGCCGGTGTAATCCTGGATATGCAGAAACTGCAATTTCCCCTTGTCATTGCGCCGCATAATGCGGCCCGCAACGCGAACTTTCTCCCCATCCACGCCCGGCTCGGCAGGGCATTTCTCGCGGGCGATACTCAAGTGAATGTGGCCATCAAAGCGTTGCCCCCAGGGATCGAGTCCCAGGGCTTCGATTTTGTGCAGCTTTTCCAGGCGAGCTGCTTCCAGACGATCGGGAGTTTCAGCAGACATTGTGCGGTTGGTTCTTTCGGTACATATTGACAGCCCAGCGCCCGTGGGTTGTAAAGCGCGATTTTGACAGATCGTCACCCATTTGGCGAGTTTCACGGAGATTTCGGAGCGAGCCGGGGCCAATCTCTCAGACTTGACTTGACCGGGTCGTTATTATTGACGGCATCATGACTGCGGAAATTGCCTATTTGCGGGGACGCATCATTCCCGCAGCCGACGCCAGTTTACCCCTCGCCGATTTAGGGGTTGTCGGGGGACTAGCCGTCAGCGAAATGATTCGCACGTTTGGGCATCGGCTATTTGAGCTGGATGCCCATTTAGCGCGGTTTGAGCAGTCGCTGGCAACGCTTGGTATTCAATGCTCTGAAGGCCCCGACGATTGGCGGAAGGTTGCCAGCGAGTTGGTTGCGCACAACGCTGGCCTTCTCGGTCCAAATGCCGAGCTGGGCCTCATCCTGTTTGCCACCGTCGGCCTGAACCCCACCTACCTGGGGCGCGATGTGGCCCAAGCAGCCGGGCCGACAACGGGTGCCCACACATTTGTGTTACCGTTTAAGCAATGGGCAGCCGGTTATCGGGATGGAATCTCGCTGGTCACCCCGGCCGTTCGCAGCCTTCCCGCTGATGTCGTTCCGCCGAACATCAAGACCCGCAGCCGATTGCATTGGTACCTGGCTGACAAAAGCGCCAAAGCGATCGATCCTAAAGCATTGGCCCTGCTGCTGAATCATGCGGGCGAAATCACCGAAACCGCCACCGGAAACATCTGTGCGGTGTTTGGTCAGCGAATTGTGTCTCCCCCCGATCAGCAGGTCCTTCCCGGGATTAGCTTACGTGTCGCATGCGAGCTGGCCAGTGAGTTGGGCTACACCATCGAGCGACGCCCGCTCAGGCCCGAAGACCTGGGCAACGCCGATGAATGCTGGATGACCTCAACCCCACATTGCATGCTGCCCGTGGTTCGGCTGAATGGTCAGCCAATTGGTGCAGGAGCCATCAGTGACGGATACCGCCGCTGCCTCGCTGCTTGGAGCAAGCGGGTCGGAGTTGATATTGCGCAGCAGATGCTGAGTCTGCTTTAGGGGCTGTAGAAAAGGCGAACGCAGACGCAGGGGCATGGCATTATCGGAAGTCATGATTCTGTGTGCCACCGTCTTTGCCAGTGGTCTTTACTCGGATCGGATCGTCGAAGGCGAACATCGCAAAACTATGTGGCTTTCTCGAACAGTGTCGGCATCTCCATAATCTAACGTTCTCTTGCTATCGACAGAAGTCGTTGTTGACAAACGACGACTGCTGGCGGCCGCCGGCTCAATCGCTCGGCTTCATGAGCTGGGATTAATCAATGCGAAATCACGGCAGCCCATTCACTACGCCGATTACTCGTGTCGACATTCTAGATGCACTAAGAGCGAATTAAGCGGGCAGGCAATCCGTCTCTACTCATCGTTGAAAATCGAGTACGGCGAGGTTGGAATAGATTACTGCACTGGCGAAGATTTCGCGACACGATGTCAAGTCGTCGCAGCCTGTACAGTGCGGGTGCGATGATCACGTAGCCTGGGTTACTTTGCGCTGGTAAATATGCACGTCACCAAGCATTACTTCACAGATTCTCTTCAATGGGCATTTGCGCTCGTGATAGCAATTGTGGGATGTGCTTCCAATGAACATGTGGAAGATGATTCCACAGTATGGTTGGGGCGGACTGTTCACCCCAGGCAAATGAACCAAGCCTTATCGCACGAAGGCACCGAAGCCCGGCAATTCAGTTTCTGGGGCCGCGTCACGCAAGATTTGGGTGATTTGGTCGAGGTTCGCCATCAAGAAGGGACAGGAGTCGGTGTTGGACGCGTCCACAAATCCAGAATTGTGATTGCGGTTCAGGACGGACTTCACTTTAAGCATTTGCTCCAAACAGACCCAACGAATTGCTGGGCGCTAATCTGCGAGGGTCTTGAATCGCACGTAAATGGTCTTCCCAATGAAGCGTTAAGCCACCTAAATGAGGCTGTTCGCCTACGGCCGGATGGTCAGAGTTTTTTCTGGCGAGGGCGCCTGTTTTTAGAGCGACAAGAGTACGAAAAAGCAATTGCCGACTTAAGCCAAGCGCTTGCCAAAGAGTATGAACCCGCGGTGGCCCTCCGGTTTCGTGGCGTAGCAAACTTAGGCATGCGACAGCTTGCAAAAGCAATCGACGATTTTAACGGAGCCTTGCAGCTCGCTCCAGGATTTGCAGCCGCATATGCTGGCCGAGGTTTTGCAAATGCTAGGCAGGAGCATTTTTCTGAGGCCCTTGCTGACTTCGAGACGGCAATCAAGCTTGATCCAACCAATGCCCAGCACTATTCGCGGCGAGGTCTGGCAAAAGAGATTTGTAAACAGGACATGAATGCAGTATTGAATGATTATGATGAGGCTGTTCGCATCGATCCGAATAGTCCTCACGCTTACACGCTGCGAGGCGAATGTCGTTTACGCATAAAGAATTACGCCGGAGCTATAGAAGACTTCAATCGCGCAATCGAATTGGAAACCTTCTACAGCGCCGCCCGTTTCAATAGAGGGTTAATGTACCTAGACGCTGAAAACTGGTTTCGGGCGACAATCGATCTTGAGATTGCGGTTCGCATGAGGCCTGAGAACGCATCGGCGTTTTCTTCACTGGCTCTGGCAAGGCTTGGGAAAGGGGATTTGGAAGAAGCGATCAGGGATTGTCACAGATCAATTCAACTTGACCCGAAGAACTCTGCAAGTCGGTACAATCTTGGCCGCATCTTCGCAGCGAAACAGGAGTATGAGGCCGCCATTGAGTCATTTACTGCAGCGTCTCACTTGGACCCGAAGGATAGCTTTGCGATCGCACTTAGGGGTGTGGCTAAGCACAACCTGAAGGACTTCGCAGGAGCTCTTGAAGACTACAAGAATTCGCTGCAAATCGATCAGGACCAATACAACGCGATGCTTCCATTAGCATACCTACGAACAACAGCCACCGATGAAACGTTGCATGACGAAGAAGAAGCATCTCGGCTGATCGAGGTCTGCCTGAAAGCCTTGCCGGACGATCGAACAATTCTGGCTGCAAAGGCTTGTCTGCTGGCCCACCAAGGGAGGTTCTCAGAGGCAATTACCCTCGAAAAAGAAGCCATGAAGGACGAAGCGTATGCCAAGGACAACAACTTTTACGGTGGAGTCCACTCAGTCGACCGGATCGCTGCTTGGGAAAACAATCAAGTCTGGTTACAACCGTGATTGGCGGCCGATCAGCGTTTGGCTAGGTAGCCCAGTCGCAGCCCTAAACATCTCGTTTGAGAAACAAAACGAGGCCAATCAAGGATCGGCTTCAGTTCCATGCCTCTCGCGAGTGGCCCACCCCCGCCAACCGGGGCCACCCTCCAATAAGCGATGGAGGCCGCTGGTTAATCAGCCGCAAGGCGCTAGCCTGCGGTTTCGAATGCTCTTGGCGGCTGCTCAGTGGTGAAAGAAGAAACCGCGAATCTCTCTCTCTCTCTCTCTTTCGGGTTGCATTGCCACCATATGGAGACTGTCAGCGGGCAGGAAGTCGAAGAAACCGCACGCTAACGCGTGTCGGCTGATTAGGGCTTTGCTGGTGGGCCCCCCGCCCAGCTTCAAGGACCTGTCGTAATCTCGATTGCCCTGGTTTGAATTCCCATTGATGTCGGGCCACGCTCGATGTCGCCGAAAGTAGTTTTCTTAGTTTTTCTTAGCGAATCACACTTCGAGGAGGCTCAGTTTCAGACGTACTGGTCTGAATGACACGGCCTCGGTTTTGCGGAACAAAGCTAGCCGGCATCACCCCGTCCTGGCTTGCTCGTAACAGAACTGCCATGTCAATGGGAGTTGAAACACCCTTCCGCGATCTCTGCTCTCTCTCCGAACGCTCTCCATTAAGCCCCAAGTGCTCTGCCCAAATCCAAAAACAGCCGAACACTTGGATGCTATTCACCCCTGACAAAGATCATACACGGCAAACGATTGGGATAACTTTTGAAATCTACTGGACGGTCGCCAATACTGACAGTTAGCGTAAGCTTGTTGCCGTCTTCGCAAAACAAACCCATCATCGGAAGGCTCGGAGGATCGAGACCGAAATCGCGGTCTTTGTAAAACGGGCAGCCATCAAAGTCGATCCACTTTGGATCTTTCGTCGCATCTACCGTTATGGATGTTCCGACATAATGATTACCACATCTCCAAATAGCCCTATTTCGTTTAAATTCAATTGATAAGCCAGAATGCACGGCTTCTTTGCCGTTCGACTGGTTCGAATCTCCTTCAACGTCCACGACCTCGGATAAGAGCCAAACCCCCTCCAAACTCTCAATCGAAATGTTTGAGGCTCGTCGCCTCTCTCGCCTTAGCTCTTGATCGGCTTCTTCTACATCACAGATTCTTCGCAAAATCATCTTGGTTCTCAACCGAAGGTCATTTCCAGAGCGTATATCCAATTCGGGCGGGCGGGTTAGTCCACAACATATCGTCATCAAGTTTCCGTCAATCGAAAACACACACTTTGTATCCCCAAGATCAAGCCACATTGGAATCTGATTGATATCAGTCGCATATTTGTCTTGAGGACTGTCTTCTGTTCCGTTCTGAGATGCAATGTAGGTGTCAAGACGAAATTCATAAACGAGCGGCCCATCTTCGGTCTCTTCGTTGTTGAATCGGACTACTTCGTCGTTACTCAGCAATTGCATCTCAAGCACTACCCAACGGCCCAGCAACGGCGACTCGTCGGCCCGACGGTGATTTTCCGTTTGCCCATCGTCGAACGCGAGCGAGTCAGCGACCGCAGATTCGTCACTGCCTAGCAGCGGACGGATCACGACCGAGGTCGCCAATATGGAGATTGTAAGAACCGGTATGGCAAAAAAAGCTGTCCGCATGGCGTGCCTCCTGGAAGGCGTCTAGCTGGAAGAAATAATTCTTAAGGCCAAGCTACACGGCAGATTCGCCCAGGTGCTCCCTTACGCGACTGGGCTATGGAACAACAGGAGGCCAATCATGGATGGGCTTCCGGTCATCTTGTGACAGCGTCACTCAGACATCCAGAGCGATGTCTGAGCTACCCCGCCTTTTTTCTAGCGGCCTCTTCGGACAGCATCACCCTTCACCCCAGCCAATCGTCAGCGAATCACGCTTCGTGGCGGCTCAGTTTCAGACGTACTTGTCTGAATGACGCGGCCTCGGTTCTGAGGAACAAAGCTCGCGGGCATGACCCCATCCTGGCTTGCTCGTAACAGGACAGCCAGGTCAATGGGAGTTGAAACACCCTTCCGCGATACAAACACCATCGATGAGGGGACGAACTCCCCTTCGTCAAATCGAAGTTCGAACGAGTCGACAAACAGACGTTCTGTTTCGTCAACGGGCCAACCTGTTAGAACCGTCTGACCATCGGCCGCCAGTTCAACGAGCCAGTCGTATTGCTGTGCCAACTGCTTTGCATTGGGTGACAGAACCAGTCGTCGAATCAGCTCGAGGCCGTGTGGCCCGATCTCGTCGTTCTCAAGGGCCAAGTCCCGCAACTGCCGCCTGCTGGCTGTTGTTTGCGGAAGCGTGAGTGCTGCAAACGACCAGGCATCCAATAGCTCTTGGGCCGTTAGTTGCGGGTCGGGGCGAAACCGGGTCTCGTGAGCAATCGGCTGAGAGGTCTCGCTGGCCCAGCTAACTGGCCGCGAAGCCATTTTGGGCGTCGGCCGTGGCGAAGCCTGCCGCTCGGTCCCAACTCGGTCATTGGCCTTGGCCCAGTCCGAGCAAACCCCCATGACCGAACCGGCGACTAGCGCACACAAACCCAGCAATGACAAAACCTTGCGTCCGTCCATGGACACCCTCCCGTACCAGACAAATCGCCCCGGTCGATCGACCAAGGGTGGTCTATCAGATTCGTCGAAAAGGGTTAATACGGGTCGCAGAAAAATGCTTGCAGACGAATGCAACCATATCTCATGGCATGAGATCGAACGTGGTTTACGCTCGTACCCGACTTTCGGCGAGCTGGGGACGTCAGTCCCAGGGTTCTTCTTGATGTAACGACACCGTTCAACCCGACGAAGAACCCACAGGCTCACCGGTCTGTGGCTCGCCAATTGTTCAATCGCCATGCAGGGAACAACGCACAAACATCCAGCCCGGCAACCCCGTTTGGGTTACCAGCCGTTCCTGGCGCCCATCCGTTGCCCGGGGAACGAGTACGATGGCATTGTCAACCGGCGCTGAGCAGCGTATTGGCTAGCCGACAGGGGTCGGCGGTAAGCCCCGTCGATCCGCAGATCGCGCACGAAGCCCAATTGATTCGAGCCGCGAGCACCAAACGTACTGCTTTGCATGGGTCGAACCGACATCGGCTGAAGTCCATCAAAACCAGAGTTACCGTCGATTAAGTCCGGGCTGGGCGGTAGTCCCCGATTTCGTGTTGGTTGGAATCCCTGACCTCGCGCTCCTCGCCAACTTCCACCAGCTCGGTTAGGAAACGGATCAACGTAGAGCGGAACCGTAGGAATGACCGGCTGCCGCGAAACGAGGACCGGCGGCGGCACAAACACACTTGAACCAGGACCTACATACGGAGGAATGACATAGTAGGACTCAGCCACATAGCTATAGCCCGATGGGGGATACTTGTCCCGCTCGGCCCACGGCCGCCGATCTTCGGCAGTCCCCTGGCTGGTGCCAAGCACACCAATTGCCATTACCGCGTAATAGACAGGCAGTAGAGGCGATTTCAAAACCCGTTTGGTGGCGGATTTCGCTCGACGAATCACGGTGCTGGCTTTTCCGCCAGAGGACTTTGAAACAACTTCTAGTCCAATCGAGCCACGCATTGCCAACTCTCCATTCGCCCGGCCTCTTTCACCACTTACCAATCACCTATCAGTTTGCACCGTGCGGGCTTGGGAAGTCAACAGCGAGAATTCGTCCGATAAGATTCCGAAGAACTTGACGATCGGCATCATCCGCTCGAAACACGCCGACAATTAATAAACTACCAACGAAAGTCGAAGGATACCTAAACCGTAGACAACGCCGCCGTATTCGACTCGCCGAGCCGACGACGCGAGTCGTCGGATACTCCTTTCCGGTGGTCGACTTACGATTAATCGAGTCGCGTGGCCCAAGTTTCGAACGCCGACTGAATCTCCGCATCAGAGGGTATTCGATGGGCTTTGAGTGATGACGCCATCCCGAACGCCCGATGCATCCCGCGCGATTCCATCAGACGCTCGACACCTTGTCTGCTTGAAACCGGAATGGGGTGGGAGCGATCTCGTAGCC
>JAIXVG010000618.1 GCA_027483145.1 Planctomyces sp. | reverse complement strand
CGCCAAGGCATGAGCGAGGGATGCATGTGGTCTGCAGCCAACTGAGCTGGACTGAGGAAGAGCCAGAGCATGGGCACCATGGTCAAGAATCGCTGAACCATCGTCCTGGACATCATTCCATTTTTGAAGGGGTTTCGTTCGAAGTCGCCCCCGGGGGAAGTTTGGCGCTGTTCGGGCCTCCCGGCGTGGGCAAGTCGCTAGTTCTGGACATGCTGTATGGACTGCGTGTCCCAAGCTCGGGCCGCGTTGCGATCGATGGATTTTCGCCCCATGATGTCAGATTGGACGTGCTTCGCTCGCGGGCGGCTCTCGTGCGCGAACGCGAAATCCTTGTCACCAGTGTGTACGAGAATGTCCATTTCAATCGAGACGACGTTGACGACGACCGGGTGCGGCAGTCGCTGGAAGTGGCCCTGTTGCTCGATGACGTGATGGACTTGCCGAGCGGGCTTCAGACGTTGCTGGCACCATCCGGGGCGCCACTTTCAGAAACACAGGCACACCGATTAATGCTGGCCCGGGCTGTCGCAGGGCGTCCCCAACTGCTATTGGTCGACGGACTGTTTGACTCTTTTGAAGATGGAATGGTGAGTGAGTTGATCAGGCGGTTACGCCAGGACCTGCCTCAATGTACGCTGATCGTTTCGACGCGGCAGGCGCGGATTGCAGCGCTCATGTCGGGGCGGCTGGCGATGAGAACATTACCCACAACCGCAGTTGCCGCTGTAGAGCGGCACGGTTAGGCGATCTGGTTTTGGCAGCGTATCGATTGCTGGCTAACTCAGGCTCAACGCGATTAGTAGTTGACTAATGCCGCTGATGAAATAGAGGCGATTCGATGAACACTTTGCCCAGCACCAAATTATTCGCAGGGGCTTCGTATAACGAGCAGGCCTTCCCGGCGCTGCGGCTCACCCGCTCGTCGATCCTGGTTAAGCGAATTGCCAAAGCCATTCTGGTGCTACTGGGTGTGGCCGCGAATGCGTTAGTGTTTCTTCCCTGGCAGCAAACAGTAGCGGGACGGGGAATGGTGGTTACGGTCGACCCGCGGCAGCGTCCTCAACCGATCGATGCGCCAATCTCTGGACGAATCGTCAACTGGCACACCGATATCGTGGAAGGACACCAAGTCACGGAAGGGGAGGTGCTGGTCGAGATTCAGGTCATTGATCCTGAAATTCGGAGGCAATTGCAGCAGCAAGTGGAAGCGACCCAGCGGAAGTTGGCAGCCGATCGGCTGATTGTCAAAGCCTATGAGGAACGGCTGGAAGCCTACAAGCTAGTGCGAGCCACAGTGATTCAGGCGGGAGAGGCCAACATCAAGCAGGCGAGGGAGAAGGTTCAGGCCGAACGGCAAGGCCTGATTGCCTCAAAGGCGAAGGCTTTTCAACTTGAGGAGAACCGCATACGGGCCAAAAAATTGTACGACAAGAAGGTAGCCAGCGAATTGGAGACGGAACTGGCAGATGCTGCCGCTGCCGAGGCCCAAACGAAAGTTGAGCAAGCTGAGACCTATATTCGGGCTGCCGAGGAAGAAGTGAAGGCGAAAATCGCTGAACTCGACTACAAGACCCGCGCTGCTGAGGCCGATATTAATTCCGCTACAGCCGTTTATACCAAAGCAATCGGAGATGTAGCCGCAACCGAAAAAGACGTTGCAGACCTCAAATCCAAACAAGCGCTTCAAGTCCAAAAGGTGACTGCGCCGCTCGATGGCGTGGTATTGAAGCTTTATGTCTTTCAGGCGGGGCAAGTTGTTTCAGCCGGGCAACCACTTTTAGAAATTGTGCCAAGCACAATCGATCGAGCCGTGGCTATCAAGGTTGATGGCAACGATGCGCCACTTGTTTCGACTAAGCAGGCCGATGGTAAACCACGCAAGGTTCGATTGCAGTTTGAAGGGTGGCCCGCAGTTCAGTTTTCAGGTTGGCCTTCGGTCGCCCGAGGGACATTTGGCGGGGAAGTGTTTGTTGTCGATTCAACCGATGACGGAACGGGTAAGTTCCGCGTATTGATTAAACCAGATCCAAATGATCAGCCCTGGCCAAGCCCCGATATCCTGCGACAAGGGGTCCGGGCCAATGGCTGGGTGCTTCTTGATACTGTTCCACTAGGCCAGGAAGTATGGCGTCAATTCAACGGCTTTCCTCCAGTGGTCAACACGGGCGAGGACAAAGCAAAAGAAGAGAAGCTATTGCGCAGCAAGAAGTAGCCACTGCACCTATCAATCGCCGAGTATTGGTGCTGCTGGTGTTGTCCGGTTTGCTGACTGGTTTTGGGGGTGGTTGTCGTTCCGCTCGCCAACAGTTGACCCCTGAACTAGACCCTCCCGTCGTTGCCCGCCCGAAAACTGAGGGGCGGGTGTCGCTCAAGCCCCTTCCTTCCGAAGCGGCACGTCGATTGGTGGCTGGTGAAGCAGAACCGGCCGACCAACCAGTAGCGAACGTGGTGGCCGAAGACCAGACGCATGATTTGCAGCAGGGGTCTCGCTCGGCCCGTCGGCCAGCTGCAATCAAACAGATCGCCGGCGAGGCTTTAGGGAAGAGCAGGGAGAATCCTTCTAACGAGCCTGCCGACATTGGCGTGGACACCGCTGCATTCCAACAAGAAGAGGCTGCAAGCGCACTGGAAGGCAACGCTTCAATCGACGTTCAACCAACGGCGGACGAGGAATCGACTCGGGCGGGCAATCAATCCGGGATAGGATCCGAATCGGATTCGAACGCCACAATTGATGTCCCCCAGTCTCCGACTGGACCAGACGAGAAGCCAAAATTATCCAATGAATACATGACTGGGCCCTATGAAGCAGCGCCTGCCCAGAACGAGCTGACGCTCAACGAGGTGATTGAGTCGATCTATCGATCTTACCCCATGTTGCGGATTGCACTTCAAAGCCGCTTGATTGCTTCGGGTGAGCAACTGGCCGCTCAAGGGGCCTTTGACCTCAAGCTGAAAGCCAATGCAGACAACGGACCGTTGGGTTTTTACAGGACCTATCGCAACGGGATCGGCCTTGAGCAATCAACCTACTGGGGGGGCGAGGTCTTCGGGGGATACCGCTTAGGGGATGGAAACTTTCAGCCGTGGTATGGCAACCGCGAAACTAATCAGGGGGGGGAGTTTAAGGCGGGCGTGACAGTACCCCTCGCTCAGAATCGAGCCATTGATGAGCGTCGGGCCGAGTTGTGGAAAGCGACTTATGGCCAGAACGCCGTTGAGCCGTTCATTCAAGCCCAGATCATCGACTTTGTTCGGGCTGGCTCACTCGCGTATTGGGAGTGGGTGGCTGCGGGGCTTAACGATCGGTTTGCGACGGAACTGCTGGAACTGGCCAACAAACGTCAAGAAGGCTTTCGCGAGGAAGTCGACGCAGGTCGCAGGCCTGGGGCCGACCTTGTCGACAACGAACGACTAATTGTTTCCCGTAAGGTCAAGAAGATCGATGCCGATCGCAAGCTGCAAAGTGCAGCGATTAAACTCTCGCTGTTCCTGCGAACTGCCGATGGCCAGCCGATTGTTCCTGCTCAGTCGGAACTGCCAGTCGGCTTTCCCATGGCGTTGCCATTTACGCTTGAAAACCTCAATGACGATATCCAGACGGCGCTATCGCAGCGGCCTGAACTGGTGGAACTCGACTTCCAGCGGCGGATTCAGGAAATCGAACTGGCCCAGGCCCATAACCTGTCGCAGCCAGCTTTAGATGCGACGATCATGGGTTCGCAAGACGTTGGTCGTCAGACATCAAAGGGGGACAAAACCCCCTTCGAACTGGAAGCACTGGTAAGCTTCTCGATGCCGCTTCAACGACGCAAAGCGATGGGGAAGGTCTGGGCTGTTGAAGGGAAGATTGCTCAGATCACAGCCAAGCGTCAATTCGCGCAGGACAAGATTTCGACTGAAGTCCAAGTGGCCAGCGTCGCCCTCGCTAACGCGTTCAAAGCCCTTAGTGCCGCCCGCGAAAGCGTAAAGCTAAACGAACAAATGGAAGCATTTGAAGTCTTTCGGCTCGAAGGTGGAGGGGGAGACTTATTACGCGTGAACCTGCGTGAGCAGGCGACCTTCGATGCCCGCGTCGTCGAGCTGGATGCGCTAGCTGACTACTATCAGGCCCTGGCCTTGTATCGGGCTGCTCTGGCTACCGATATCCCTGCTGGCTTCGAAATGCCGGGGCAGTAGTGCTTCTGCACTATCGGAGTCTGCTAGCCGTTATGAGGGATTCCGATCTAATGGCGGCTCCGTCAGGGGATCATTGGGATCATCTAACCCTCGGCGATCGGTCTGTAGATCGCGGGTAAGTTGACCTGCAACGAATAAGATTCCAACCGGCATCAATTGCATTAAGAAGCGTTGGCTTGAGCCACCAATATGCTCGACAAGTGGAGTTGGTGATATCAACCCTGCCGCCAACAAGGCCGCAATCGCGCCTGCTAGATCACCAAGAAGCAGTAACTGCTGCCTAGTCCACAACTTACGGATGGCTAGAGTTGCTGCGAGTGCCACTAACCACCAAGTTGCCCCCCATTCTGCAACTTCCCAGAACATCCGTTGAAGAAGATGTTGAGCGAACCAGTCTACTTCTGACAGCCGGGCCGAAAGGCTACTGAATGACAATCGCCCAACGTAGTTCATTTCGGTCGTCATCGGCAAATAGCGACGATAGACCAACCAGGGACCAATCACGACGATAAGTGCCGTGCAGAACACCAAGGCTGCTTTCGGTCCATTCGTCCAATCGGCGGCTTTTTCGGAACGACGCTCTTGCAATGCCAACAGGCCGCCAGAGATGGTCAGCATGGTGGTGTCAATGACCGCAAAAGCCAAACCTTCGTCCTTAGTAAATGCAGCGAGTCCTGCCAGCGTTCCAGCCATCACAAACGGACTGAGAGAAGTGGGACGCGAACGATTCACAGCCAACATGCCTGCAGGAAGCAGTCGTAACCCTTCCCACAGGTAAAGGATAGATAGCCCGTGATAACAAGCGACGGGCGCATCGGCCTG
>JAIXVG010000442.1 GCA_027483145.1 Planctomyces sp. | reverse complement strand
TAGCGTACAGATTAGACAAATCGACTGTCAAATCAGGAGATGTCGGTCCGAAAACGATCTAGCTGGCCACACGATCGGCCGAGAATTTGCTCGAATTGACTGGGGGTTAACCATAGAAATCTGACAAAATCGACCCATCCGCACGCGTCGACAGGAAACTCAACGCAAACCTGGTTCAGTCGCGCGTTGTCAACGCAAATGATTTCTCTAAAATAGGTTAGAGTCATGGGATTGCTTTAGGCGGCTGGCGGTCTTCGCGGGCTGAGCAATAAACCGGGCCGGTGGCATAAGGCCGGCAATTTCCCACACCAAACGCAGTATTCGTACGGTAAGCCATCCACAATGAAATTCGAAACACGCAGCGTGCATGTCGGTGTCGATAAAGATCCGTCTTACAACAGCGCCACCACCCCCATTTATCCGTCGTCGACGTTTCGCTGGGACGACCTGCAAACCAATCGCGGGTACGACTACACCCGCAGTGGCAATCCAACTCGCCGCGCACTGGAAGAGAACCTGGCAGCCCTCGAGGGGGGAATCGATTGCCGGGCTACCTCAACGGGCATGTCTGCCATCGCCGCTACCATGCATCTGTTTCAGCCCGGCACGCACATCATTGCCGGGAACGATATTTATGGTGGAACTTACCGACTGTTCGACAAGCTGTTTCGTGACATGGGCTTCGACTTTTCGTTTGTCGATATGAAGCAGCCCGAACTGGTCAAAGCAGCCATCACTCCCCAAACCAAATGTATCTGGATCGAAACTCCATCGAATCCACTCCTCAATATCGTTGACATGGCTGCGATTTCATCAATTGCCCGCGCAGCCGGATTGATCACGATTTCGGACAACACGTTCCTGTCACCCTATCTGCAGCGGCCGTTCGAGCATGGGGTCGATATCGTGATCCACTCGACCACCAAGTACCTCAACGGCCATTCCGATGTCGTTGGCGGGGCGGTGATCACCAACAAAAAAGAACATGCCGAGAAAATCGGGATGATTGTCAATGCGCTGGGCCTTGCCTGTTCTCCATTCGATGCCTGGCTGGTGTTGCGCGGCGTCAAAACTCTTGGTCCTCGAATGGAAGCCCACCAGAAGGGGGCAATGGCGGTCGCCAAGTTCCTAAAAGGCCATCGCCAAGTCGAAAAGGTCTACTATCCCGGCCTGACCGAGCATCCTCAGCACGAACTGGCCAAGAAGCAGCAGTACGGTTTCGGGGCAATGGTCTCGTTCGAACTGGCAGGAGGTCGGCCACAAGTTGAAAAGATGATTCCCCAACTAAAGCTCTTCCAATTGGCCGAATCGTTGGGTGGTGTTGAATCGCTGATCGACTACCCCGATACGATGACCCACGTTTCGATGCCGCTCGAAGCCCGGCGCGCTGGCGGAATCACCGACAAAACCATTCGGCTATCGATCGGTATCGAACATCCGGACGATTTGATTGCCGATTTGGCTCGTGGTCTAGAGGCCTAGTAGTAGAGCCAAGTCCAATCAATTTCAGGCAGGCTGTTGCAAAGATCCCTTGCTGACGCTGCGGGCTACGACAGATTTTTCAAGGTCTCGGTGCTGTCGATCACCAGACGATCGCTTCTGCCATTCGTAGCCCGAAGAGTTAACGAGGGGCATTCTCTGACGTGTTCTCGCTAATCATTCAAAAGTCATCCAAGGCCATTGAACATTGAAATTCACATGTGGGTTTCAAGGAGCTAACAAATGGCGCGCAAACGATTCGCCGAGCCGACGATGCCATTCGTCGGGTATTCGGTGTAACGTAATGGCTGACCAACTCGCAAGAAGTGGCCAGCGAGCCAATCTAACTTGGTCGCGGTCGGTTGCTATTCGCGATCGGTTTTCTTTGTTTTAAACACCAGCCGACTCATGCAGGGTGGAGGGGGGAGCGTGGTCCAGGTCATCGGACGATCGTCGGTTCTGGTACTAGTGGGCATCCTCGCTTCCTGCTGGATGATTTCGGGTTGTGGCGGCGGGGGAAAACCGGACCAGGCCAGCTCGCAGGGGGCGAGTGCTCAACCTGCCAACACACCTGCATCAGCCACTCTTCCGCCCAGTTCCGAAGAGTCGACAACGACTGTAGCCAAGCAGGCCAAACCAAAAAAACGCGCTCCCCTGCAGTTGGCCGGCGATGGTTCGTCCTCGTCAGAGCCAGTGGCAAAGACCAGCAAGGCTCTGACTGCCAATGAGGCAATGGAGAAGTTGAAGCCGCTGCAAATCCTACTGGGGAAGTGGCGCGGAACGACCCGCAAAGCACTTGTTGATGAGCCTGAATGGATTTGGGACTTACAGACCGATCCGGCTGCCCCGGCACTTGTGATGACGTCGACTAAAGGGGCCTACTTCACAGCCGCGCGGCTGGGGATCGATGCCGCCACCGACAACTATCTGCTGACAACCACTGGCCCCAATGGCGAGACGAAACGGTTTACCGGCTCGTTCATTCAACCGGTGGAAGACGTGATTGGCGACAACGATAAACTGCAGCGGACCTTCAAGCTCGAATTCGTGGAACGGGCCGAGCCTGCAGCCACGGAAGCCTGGCGAATGGTCTTCAATCAGCAGGAGAACAACCGCTTTATCCTGGAGATCGAACGCCGCCGCGGGGGAGCAGCCTATGCCCGGGTCGATACCGTCAGCACCCAGCGAGAAGGGACCTCATTCGCACTCAGCGACACCGACTTCAAAGACAAAGAGTGCATCATCTCGCAGGGCCTCGGGACAATTTCGGTGAACTACAAAGGAAAGTCGTACTGGGTCTGCTGCACTGGCTGCGAAGCAGCCTTTTACGAAGACCCCCAAAAATGGATCGACCGCTACGCCGCGATGAACGCGGCCAAGTAGACGCCTCGGCCAGCAAGATTCATAGGGTGCTTCTCGACGCACCATGTTTGATACCAACCCCTGGTCACACAGTCGCATTCGCCAAGTCTTGAAAATGGTTGGTCGGGGGAACTGCGAGAGGATAGATGCATTCGCACGTGAAGGAAGTGAAGACCTTCCGGGGTATTCTGTGTCCCCTCACGGCTGAAGCCAGAGTTGCTCTTTCTCCCAAGCGGCGATGCGGTCTGGGCCGTGGATGCCGCCGTCAATCGCTTTGTCCGAGGCATATTCATCATTCTTGAGGGCGTCACGCTCCAGAGCGATGGCTTCGATGAACTTACCCAACAGGGCGAAAGCACAGGCTTTCGCGTTTTGGGCATAGGCTCCGTCTGGGTTAGCGGCTAGTGCAATCTCCGCTTCGCGAAGAGCAGCTTCCGCATCACGAATTGAAGACGCATCGGCGGTTGCATAAAGAAACGCTAAATTACTCCTCGCACCTTCAAAAGTTGGGAGGAGCTTGACCGAAGTCTGATAGTCTACGATAGCTCCTGCATAGTCCTTCTGAGTATGCTTCATGAACCCGCGGGCGTTGTAAGCTGCTGCATAGCCGGGATCGAGGCGAATCGCTTCGTTTTAGTCAGCGAGTGCTCCGGCATAGTCGTCGAATCGCATCTTGCAGTCACCGCGCAGCTTGAAGCTGAGTTCTAACTTGGGATCAAGGCGAATTGCTTCATTGGCATCATCCATTGCTGACGCATTGTTGCGAACTTTCGAATGGGCAATGCAGCGAGCAAGCAGGTTTCGTGGGTCATTGGGACCAAGTCGAACCGCTACGTCGAGGTCAGCTATGGCCGCTGCGTCGTTATTCATCGCTTGTTTTGTCCGTCCACGGACCCGAAATGTGTCAGCATCGTTAGCGCCGAGTCGAACCTTCTCTTCGATGTCAGCCAAAGCGTCAGCAAATTCCTTGAGTGCGAACTTACTGCTGCTGCGATTGCCGTACGCATCCACATCATTAGGATCGAGCCTAATTGCTTCATCGAAATCAGAAACCGCACCTTTGTGGTCGTTCAGTTCTTGCTTACAGACTCCACGATTGTTGAATGCGAGGGAGCTGTGGGGATCAAGGCTAATCGCCTCATTAAAGTCGGCGATTGCTCCCGCCAATTCTCCTAGTTTAACTTTGCAAATTCCACGATTGTTAAAGGCAAGCGGGAAAACTGGTTGCAGCTTGATGGCTGAAGTGAAGTCGTCAATTGCAGTGACGTAGTCTGCCACCTTTTGTCGGTGGATCCCGCGATTATAGAAGTTGGTCGAGCTGTTTGGTTCAAGACGGATCGCTTCCGTCAAATCAGTGATCGCACCGGCATCGTCACCACGCTTACCTCGAAGTTCTGCCCGAAGACTATAGGCCAGCGAACGCCTCGGAGCGATTCCAATTGCCTCGTTGCAATCACCAATGGCTTCATCGAACTTGTCTTGTTTTGAGTAACAATTAGCACGGTAGACGTAATAGTAGGGGGCTTCGGGCTCGAGGCGGATCGCCTCATTGTAATCAGCAGTGGCCTGTTCATAGTTGCCTAACTTTTCGTGGACAAACGCTCGACTAGCAAAGTCGTCAGCTTGTGTAGAATCGAGAAGAATCAAAGCGTCATAATCAATCAGTGCCTCTTTCCAGTCACCGGCTAGTAGTTTCTTTGAGGCGCTAAGCCTGTAGATCGAGACGAGCTTTGACCGTGTGGTGGCCTCCGTCTCGCTAGGCCCATCTTCAGCTCTGGCTTTGACGGCGGGCAATATGCAAATGGAAAGCAGTAGTGATAGAGAGACGGTAAAGCGTGCTGGGTAGTGCATTCAGTGGTCCAACTTCCGCTAGTTCAAGGCGAACCAAAGTATTTGAACAAGCAAGCCCGGGACGTTTATGTGCAGTAGACTGCTCTAACGCATAGAATGTAAGGCAAGTCTATCGCCTCTCGCAGTCTACCAGATGAAAGCCGAAAGTGAAGCACTTCGTCGTTAGGACTTGAAAGCCAGTGGTCTAGTAGAATCTCCTGCGGGGTGGCCCATGTTTACGTCTTCCCCTACCTAGGGCCGAAGGCTACGAGGCAATCTTGGTAATGCCGCGATAACCCTCAGGCTTCAACTCTTAGAGTTGCACACAGTTGCAAAGGGGAACATCAGCGTGGCGTCGCCGTCGGTATCGTCACTGATGAACGAGTCAGCAGTTGTAGTCAACCGCATGAATCAAAACCGTAAGCAGCCTCCCGGCGTTCAAGGCCTCGATCGGCTCCGACGCCTCGGTAGGCAACAGCCAACCGGAGCCACCCACGGGATATTTGACGTCACTACTCCGGGACAGATTGAGGCTCACTTGCGTCGTCCCTATGGCAGTAGCCTTGAGATTGTAACGTACAATCGTCCCCCATGGATTCCTTGAGAGGGAAATGCAAGTGAAGCAGCTATTCGCCGACCAGAAGTTCTATGAT
Source organism: Planctomyces sp. (assembly GCA_027483145.1). Classification (GTDB taxonomy): domain Bacteria; phylum Planctomycetota; class Planctomycetia; order Planctomycetales; family Planctomycetaceae; genus JAIXVG01. The sequence goes on along the minus strand of JAIXVG010000442.1, from coordinate 721 downwards.
TTTGGGGATCGCGATTCCTGCGCAGTCTTTGAAAACATTTGTTTCGAAAGGTGCGAGTTCAATGGGTGCGTTGTGTCATGGTGCGAAAGTCCTTCGCGACGTTCAACGATCAAGAATTGCGATCTGATTGACTGCAAACAACGTGGTTCATCGCTCGATGCTGCAGTTGTTGAAGACGTGACCGTGGAAGACTTTAACACTAACGGTCAACTATTCACCACATGGGGAGCAGTGTTCAAGCACGTTACTCTTAAAGAACAACTTGGTAGGCTGATGTGTAGCGATCTTGTTGGCCCGCTTTTGGATGACGCGACAAGGCAACAAGCGTTTAGTGTAGCAAATGCTGCATTCTACAAGGGGGTCGATTGGGCACTCGACATTAGTGCTGCCGAATTCGTCGATGTAGACTTACGAGGCGTCCCCGCAGGTCTTGTGCGGCGCGATCCAGAAACACAAGCCATTTTTACACGCGAGCAAGCTATTGCGATGCAGTCCGAGTGGGAGAAACTAGAGTTGCAAGAGAATCTGTTTCTCTTGACCATGGACAGCACGTTAAAGAAGCACTCCAGTTTGGGGCTACTTATTGCTCCGAAAAAAAGCAAGAAATTCAAACGACTCATGGCGGACCTCAAAACACTCCGTAGAGCTGGTTTTGCAAATGTAGACTAGCGAAACGGACTAGTCAGTTGAGGTGCGTCTTGACGCAGGGTGGCCCAGGTTG